>CANKAT010000033.1 GCA_947479815.1 Sphingobacteriaceae bacterium | reverse complement strand
GGTCGGATAAGGCACTGGAGTTATAAGACTTTGATTTTTGAAAGCAATACCTGTTTTTTATAGGATGGTTCAGCCCTTTCCGGTGGAGTAGTTCCGGCAAAAAAATGAGTTATAGTTCAAATTACCACTAGCCGGAAGCTACCTCCTTCGGCAAGGTTTATTTAACCTTAAGCTGCTGGTGCGCGCGTGCCGCGCGTTCCAGAATATTTTACAAGCACACGCGACACGCATGCGCTAGCTACGGGAAGCCTGGCAAAAGAACCATTAGCTTTTTGTTTAAACCCGAGTGGCAGCTGTAGCTTTTTTGCAAAAAGAGTTTTATTATAAATCAAAATATGGTGCAAAAAACTACGGCAGAACACGGGGCTGGCCAAACCGAAGAGACACAGACCTTGCTTTCTGAAAAAGAGAAATTAATATGGATTTAAGCGTATCTCAGTCAAGATTTCATCAAGAACTCACCTTGAATAAATTAAGCATTTAATGAGTACCCAACCTTATTCAAATTGAAATCCCATTTTCATCAAGGTCTGTGATATCATCAATATCACTGAGCTCTTCTAATAAGGCATACGAAATACCCTGATTATTGAAATCATCAATCGTTTTAGTAAAAACCTGGTCAGTGCTCCATGGTTTATTAACAAACAAATCTGGATACAATTTAGTTAAGCCAAGTAAGTAATAACCACCATCACTGGCTGGACCTAAAACTGCAGCATTTGATTCCAGTAAAGATACAGCCTGCTCCAGGGTATTTGTTTTCAACTGTAAACAATCACTGCCAATAATAACAATCCGGGTAAATCCCTGATCAAATAGCTCTTTGAATGAATTTAACATGCGTTCACCAAGATCATTTCCGTTTTGCTTTCTTTTAGTATAGCCGGGAACGCTCCAAAGATCATAATCACTGACTTCATCAGCATAATAAATAAACTTTCTGAAACTAAGGCTTCTGGTAATTTCAAGGGTATGATCAAGTAATTGAAGATAAATTGCAAGAGCCCGTTTATCACCTATATCTTTTGCAAGACGTGTTTTTACTTGCCCTAAAACTGGATTTCTCACAAATATTACCAAAGCAGTTGAGCTAAGCATGGTCATATTTAAACTGAAAGGCTTCCTCCGCAACTAGATCCTTCGCCAGCAGTACATCCAAAACAATGCTGTTTTATTACAATATCCCTATTTTTTAATAGCTCAAAATCAAAATTCGAAATATGTTGGCTATTTGAAGTGCTTACTTTAAGGTCAAGCATCTGATTAAAATCGCAATCATACAAATATCCGTCCCAGCCTACAGAAAGCATAGTACGGCACATGAGATTCTGGACAGATGTAGGGTTAAACGCAGATATCAGTTTATCCATGTACCTTTCATAGTTTCCTGAGGTTAATAAATAGTCTAAATACCTGCTTATCGGCATATTGGTAATTGCAAATAGCTGGTTGAATAAAATACCATAACGAACAGACAACTCTTTTTTATATTCTGTCTCCAAAGCTATTTGAGATGGTGGAAGAAAGGCTCCTGCAGGATTATAGACAAGATTAAGAATCAATCCGCTTCCCTCCTGTCCGTATCCGACAGCATTTAGCATGTGCAAAGCTTTTATAGAATCTTCAAAAACACCATCACCCCTTTGCCTATCTGTTCGGTCTTGGGTAAAACTTGGCAAAGATGAAACAACCTCAACTTGATGCTCTTTAAAAAATTCGGGAAGATCATTAAACCGCTTATTGGCCAAAATAATAGTCAAATTACAGCGAACTAGGATATGCTTACCCAATTTTCTTATTTCTTGAACAAACCAGCGAAAATCAGGGTTCAATTCGGGCGCTCCTCCGGTAAGATCCACTGTTTTAATTTCTGAGTTTTTTAAAACTTGAAGACATAATTGCATGGTTTGCCTACTCATGATCTCTTTTCGGTCTGGCCCAGCATCAACATGGCAATGTCTGCAGGTCTGATTACACATCTTACCCAAATTGATCTGGAAAATTTCAAGAGCTGAAGTTCTCAGTGGAAACAGTCCGAATTCATCAAGCCTGGCCTTAAAAGAAGACTTAGAATAATCTAAATCAGGCTCTAGCAGCGCAAGCTGATTAAGAGAATCAGAAAGAGGATGTTGTAAAACTTTGAGTGATTTAATCATAAATGGTATTACATCCCAATTTCTTTGACCTTGTTCATCATTTGAACACCATGCACAAGTACTGCTCCACCTTTTATAGCTGATGCCACATGAACAGCCTCCATCATCTGTGCCTCACTATAGCCCTTTTCATAGGCATCGCTGCTGTATGCATCTATGCAATATGGGCATTGTACAGCATGTGCAACAGCAAGGGCAATAAGCGATTTTTCTTTCGCAGTTAAATGGCTATCCTTAAATACTTCACCGTAATAGGAAAAGAATTTATCTGCAAGTTCTTTCTGGTATTCAGCAATGTTTCCAAATTTATCCAGGTCTTTTGAATTATAATAATGATTATCCATTGTGCTTTTTTAATTTGTCAAGATATAAACTACAATCCTATTTCTTAAATTTTTTAAAGGATCTAGGAAGTTTAGAATGAAATAATGCTCAATCAGATCAAGACTTATTTTATATCCCGCAATCCAACTACTTTTAGTAGAGAAAAAGGAGTATCTATTGATATAAATATCTAGACGCTGACGCAGTATAAACTGTATATTTGCATTATAAATTTTAACCGGATACCTGATGCTTAATCTCTTTACTGAGTTCTGATTCTAATTTATCAAAATCAGCAGATTTATTGCTTCTACATATATTTTACATTCAATGCCAGATTTTGATAGCAATTTAACCGAATTTAAATCGTTAATTGAAAGTTTATTATCGCTCATATTGCTGGTAATATTGAATCAAACATACTATTTCTCACAACTACTCATTTATAAATACAAATATGGCTTATAATTAGTTCTCTAGAAAAGAGCCTTAGTGAATAAGACAATTTAAAGACACGAAATCATAAATAGATATTATAATCTATTTGTCTTGGAATATTAAAACATAAAAATAACTTCATCTTCCCTTCATAATTAAAAAATACCTTTATATTAATCTATCATAGCAGTATCGAAACAAAGTGATAGGGTCATTTATTTTGGAGAAGTATGAGATAGTTTAACAATTACTCTAAAATTAATTTTTAACTATATGGATAGAAAAGAATTTTTTGCAAGTTTGGGAATAAGTGCAGCAAGTTTTGCACTAATGAACTGTGCAGGATGTGCCAAAAGTACAGATAGTCCATCTTCTGGCCAAGGTGGCTCACCAGCAAGTGTTAATTTAACTCTTGACCTGAATGCCGCAGCAAATTCTGCATTAACTCGTGATGGGGGATTTTTAATATCTAATGATGTAATAGTGGTTAGAAAAAGCTTAGGTGTGTTTTTTGCAGTACAAAGATCTTGTACGCACTCCAATGTAAGTTTAACTTACCAATCTTCTATTAATAAATTTTATTGTAGCGCTCACGGTGCTACTTTCTCAGAAAGCGGAGCAGTAGGCAATGGCCCAGCAACCCGACCATTGAACGTTTATCAAACAGAATTAACAGGAACTAACTTAAGAATATACGGATGAGATTTATATTTTTTTTATTAATTGGATTGATTCCTACACCAGCTATCTGGTCAGGCAATTTCAATGAAACTGCAAAAATTGCTAAAGAATCAAATAAATTGATCCTAATTAATTTTTCGGGATCTGATTGGTGCGGTCCATGCATCAGGCTTAAAAATGAAATCTTCGTAACTGAAGTTTTTGAAAAATTTGCTTCAGAAAAACTATTATTGGTTAGAGCTGATTTTCCAAGACAAAAGAAAAATAAGCTCCCTGAAGCTCAGGTTAAATTAAATGAAATGCTTGCAGAGCGTTATAATAAAGATGGAAAATTCCCATTTACATTGCTCGTAAATAGTGAGGGTAAGATTTTAAAAACATGGGATGGACTCCCAAAAGAGAATGCTGCTCAATTTGTCCAGCAATTAGAGCTTCTCAGTCAAAAAAGATAGAAAAATGCATTCTCAAATTTTGAGTAAAAGTGTTCTTAAATTAATGGGTAACCGTTTTGAGTTCACTGTAATTGCTGAGAATAAAGAAATTGGAAACCAGGCGATTGAACAGGCAATAGCTGAAGTAAAAAGGATCGAAGAATTACTTTCAACGTTTAAGAAAAGTAGTCAGGCTAATGAAATAAATGATCAAGCCGGTATTAGACCGGTAAAAATAGATAGAGAAGTATTACAGTTAATTAGCAGGGCTAATAAGATTTCAACAATTACAGATGGTGCTTTTGATATTACCTATGGATCTATCGACAAAAGCCTATGGAACTTTGACCTGAAAATGACTAGCCTGCCAGATCAAGAAACGGCCTTAAAAACTGTAGATCTGATCAATTATCGCCATGTGCTGATCAATGATGAAGAATGTACTGTCATGTTAAAAAATAAAGGAATGCGAATTGGTTTTGGAGGTATAGGCAAAGGCTATGCAGCAGACAAGGCCAAACAAATTCTTCAAAATTTGGGTATTAAAAGCGGAATTGTAAATGCTGCCGGCGACCTAATCACCTGGGGAGAACAATTAAATGGTTCAGCATGGACCATTGGAATTGCTGATCCAGACCAAAGTGGTCGGCCATTTTCTTCTTTAAATATCAGTAATATGGCCATTGCTACCTCTGGTAATTATGAAAAGTTTGTAATTATTGATGGCAAACGTTATTCGCATACTATTGACCCCAAAACCGGCTTGCCAGTAAGCGGTATAAAAAGTGTCAGTATTATATGTCCTAGCGCAGAACTTGCTGATGCTTTAGCAACTCCAGTGGTAGTTATGGGAGTTAAAATTGGATTAAACCTTATAAATCAGCTAAAACACGTGGAATGTGTGATCATAGACGATCATGACAAACTATATACCTCTAAAAACATCATTATAAAGGAATAATATGAAATCAATAAACAAATTAACAAGAATCTTTCTTCTTGGGATATCAGGAATAAGCATTTTATGTTCCTGCAGCACAGTCAAATCTTATCAGAAAAATAAATTAAACGATTCAGAGATGGCATTAACCTCCAGAAAGATCCAAAAGTTCGAACAAAGTTTCCAATTATATCGTGAAGGTGCTTCTGGCTCAAATGGCGGTAAAAGTGGTGGTGGTTGTGGCTGTAATTAATTTTTGAAAAAAGAAAATGAGAAGAATATACCTATTTGTTTTTGTGTTATATCTGGGAATATTAAACAGCTTTTCCCAAACAAATACAAAGCAGACAACCTCTGCAGCAAATGACAGCACAAACTACCAGTCTAGAAAACTTCATGTGGATGAGGTTAATATTGTATCCGCCTATTATCATCAAGACGGTAATAATTCAGCGGTTACCGGAGGAATTGGAACTGAAAAGCTAAGTGATATCGCCAACACATTTGACCTGCAGATCTCAAAATTCGATAAGTGGGGTAAAAAAAATACATTCACTTTTGAAATTGGCGTTGATCATTATACCTCTGCATCCTCTGATAAGATAGACCCGTATAGTATCTCATCGGCATCCATGCAAGATACACGAGTTTACCCATCCTTAAATTGGACAAAATCAAATGAAAAAACCGGAAATTCGTATGGTTTCTCAGGTTCGTACTCGTATGAATATGATTATACATCCATTGGAGCAGCTTTTAATTTAACTCGTTTATCTAAAAATAAAAATACTCAGTTTGATTTTAAGCTTCAGACATTCCTTGATAAATGGTCAGTCATACTTCCAATTGAATTGAGAACATTTAGCGCCAGACGTAGAGACGACGATGATAACAGGGGTCCTTTGAGTCCAAGGAACTCCTTCAATAGTTCATTTTCCATTTCACAGGTCATAAATCAACAGCTTCAGGCCATGTTGATCATAGAACCAGCCTATCAACACGGTTTACTTGCTACAAAATACCAGCGTAGTTATTTTACTAATGGCACAGTAAAATCTGAAAATCTTCCGGATAATCGTTTTAAACTACCCATTGGTCTACGATTGAATTACTTCCTGAATGACCAATTTATCATACGAACCTTTTACCGCTATTATCAGGATGATTGGGGTTTAAAAGCACATACCGCTGAGCTAGAGATCCCTACTAAAATAAGTCCATTCTTTTCTATAAGTCCGTTTTACCGCTATAATAATCAAAGCGGAACGAAATATTTTGCAAGCTACGGACAACATAATCCTACCGCAACCTATTTTACGAGCGATTATGATCTATCTAGCTTAAGTAGCGATTTTTTTGGAACTGGAATCCGCCTCACTCCTCCTAAAGGTGTTTTTGGAGTGCAGCGATTAAATATGGTTGAATTAAGATATGGGCATTATGTGAGATCAACCAGTTTGCTTTCTGATGTGGTTTCTTTAAACCTCAAGTTTAAATAAGTTAAACCGTTCTCCATGGTTAATCAAAAAAAGACAGGATCACACCTGTCTTTTTTTGTTATTTCATAATACCTATATTCTTGCAGATAGAAATGTTTCATTACCTGTTTGATCATGGTTTGCATGTTATATATTGTTCTGACTATTGAAAACAATAAAGGATTAAAATTGAACGAATAAATTGTATTTTGGATATTTTAATTAAAAACAAAAAAAATAGCCATTTAGCGAATTCTCCATAAATTTAATAGCAGGAAATCAATAAGAGAAAATAATTATTAAAAATCATGAAGTTCAAACACATCATTACAGCAATTTTATTAATGTCAGTAAGCATCCATGCTAACGCACAAATTGAAGGTAAATGGAGCATAGAAAAAGCGGGGAAATGGTATGCAGAGCATCCATGGATAAATGGAGCTAATTTTATCCCCAGTACTGCAATCAATCAGCTGGAAATGTGGCAGTCTTCATCATTCGATCCCACAACTATTGACCGGGAACTGGGCTGGGCAGAAAGCATAGGATTTAATACTATGCGGGTTTATTTGCATAGCCTGGCTTATAAACAGGATCCAAAAGGCTTTAAAAGTAGAATTGATCAATACCTAAGCATTGCAGATAGACATCATATTAAAACCATCTTTGTATTTTTCGATGATTGCTGGAATAAGATGGGCGTTATAGGAAAACAACCAGCCCCAAAGCCAGGTATACATAATTCAGGTTGGGTACAAGATCCGGGAGATCCTGCATACAAGGAAACCGAAAATTTTCCTACTCTTGAAGCCTATGTAAAAGATGTTATGGGGCATTTCTCCAAAGACAAACGTATTCTATTGTGGGATTTATATAACGAGCCGGGTAATTCTGGCAAGTTGGAAAGCTCAATGCCACTTTTAACTAAAATTTTTCAGTGGGCTAGACAAGTAAACCCTGATCAGCCCATTTCTGTAGCAGTTTGGAGGTGGGATTTTGAAAAATTCAATACCTTTCAAATCCTTAATTCAGACATTATAACTTACCATGACTATGAACAACCCGAATGGCATAAAAGATCATTGCAGGTACTAAAAACCCATGGCCGACCAATGATATGTACTGAATATATGGCACGCACCAATAACAGTACTTTCGCAAATACAATGCCTATGCTGAAAAAAGAAAATGTTGGGGCAATTAACTGGGGGCTAGTTTCAGGCAAAACGAATACCATCTATGCATGGGATAAACCTATTAAAAATGGCGCTCAGCCTGAAGTTTGGTTTCACGATATTTTTTGGCCAAACGGCACTTCTTACCGCAAAAAGGAAACCGATTTAATCAAAAAATTAAATGCCAAATAAAGAGGTTTAACTAGTTTATCAGTCATTAACATGACTCAAATTTGAAATTATTAGCTGAATAAAATTTAGCCTTAGAGCTGCTGTGTTCACCCCAAATAAATTGACAAGAGAATAAATGGGTACATCAAAGAATTTGTAAATATTGCAATTATCTATTTATATAAGATATTGTTAATCAATTATTTATATGCATTTATATTATTAATAAATACTAATCATCTTCCCAATTTTCTGAAAATAAACTAGCAAATTGTATAATTTACTCCACTTTGACCGTCTGCCTGTCAGAATAGTCAATAAAGCCTTATCTTTGCAAATAATTTAAAAGAACGCATACTAGTGGTCTAAAAATTTCAATGAGTAAAAGAGGTAGAGTATTGGTTGCCATGAGTGGCGGAGTAGACAGTTCGGTAGCAGCAGTAATGCTTCACGAGCAGGGCTATGAGGTGATCGGGCTAACCATGAAAACCTGGGACTATGCCTCTTCGGGGGGCTCTTCTAAAGAAACTGGATGCTGCAGTCTGGATAGTATTAATGATGCCCGTGCATTAGCTGTTGCTTATGGATTCCCACATTATATACTTGACATCAGAAGTGAATTTGGTGATTTTGTGATTGATAACTTCGTTGATGAATATTTATCAGGCAGAACCCCTAACCCCTGTGTTTTATGCAATACCCATATCAAGTGGGAGGCCTTACTAAAACGTGCTGATAAACTTGATTGTGAATTTATAGCTACCGGACATTATGCTAATATTCGTGTTCAGGACAGTGGCCGCTATGTGATTTCTAAAGGAAAAGATGAACATAAAGATCAATCTTATGTGCTATGGGGTGTTTCTCAAGAAAACCTGGCCCGTACCCGCTTTCCTCTAGGAAGCTTCGCGAAATCTGAAATCAGACAAATGGCTAAAGATATGGGCCAACTTGAACTAGCCAACAAATCTGAAAGTTATGAAATCTGCTTTGTGCCAGATAATGATTATAGATCTTTTTTAAGGAATAAAGTAGATGATTTGGACGAACGCATCGGCCCAGGAAACTTTATGCTTAGCGATGGTAGTATTGCCGGGAAACATCAGGGATACCCATTCTATACTATAGGACAACGTAAAGGATTAGGCCTTGCGTTTGGACACCCCATGTTCGTAACTAGAATTCTACCTGAAAGCAATACAGTTATGCTAGGCACCATCGAAGAGCTTGAAAAATCAGAAGCGATGGTCAGAAATATTAATCTGGTTAAATATGAAAATATCTCTGAGCCTATGGATGCAATAACCAAGATCAGATATAAAGATGCAGGTGCTATGAGTACTCTGGTGCAGGATGGAGATACCATTAAAATAAATTTCCATCATTCGGTATCAGGTATTGCTCCTGGACAATCGGCTGTATTTTATGAAGGTAACGATCTCCTTGGCGGTGGTTTTCTAGTATAAAATTTTCAGGTAATTAGCGTATACGAATTTTATTTCCTCTTGAATTTTGTCCTATTTTAGCATGTATTCTGCGATTTTGCAAATGACTAATTTGTCATTCCCTTTAATAATACCTTTATTTGCATTATATCTTTGAACTGAATGGCTAAAAATTTACTTATTGTTGAGTCGCCGGCTAAGGCGAAAACAATTGAAGGGTACCTTGGAAAAGATTTTCTTGTTAAATCAAGCTATGGTCATATTCGTGACCTAATCAAGACCGATGACGCCATTGATGTTAGCCATAATTTCGAACAGCGCTATGAAGTTCCATCCGATAAAAAAGCAGTTGTCAATGAATTAAAGAAATTAGCTAAGGATGCAGAAATGGTATGGCTTGCATCGGATGAGGACCGGGAGGGAGAAGCAATTTCATGGCACCTTTTTGAAACATTAGGCTTGAAAGAAGATCAAACCAAGCGTATTGTTTTCCATGAGATTACTAAAAGTGCTATTCTTAAAGCCATTGAATCACCAAGAAAAATAGATTATAATTTAGTTTATGCTCAACAAGCAAGACGTGTTTTAGATCGTTTAGTAGGATTTGAGTTATCCCCAGTACTTTGGAAAAAAGTAAAACCGTCTCTTTCTGCCGGTCGTGTGCAATCTGTTGCAGTTCGTTTGATTGTTGACAGAGAGCGCGAAGTAAATAAATTTACAGCTACAGCCGCATTCAAAGTCGTAGCACTTTTTTATACCGATAAACTAAAAGAACTATTCAGAGCTGAACTACCCGAACGTTTTGAAAAGGCACCTGAAGCAGAAAATTTCCTGAAAGATTGCATAAATGCAGTTTATACGGTAAGAAGCCTAGAAACCAGACCCACAAAAAGAAGTCCGTCGGCTCCATTTACAACCTCAACCCTGCAACAGGAAGCCAGCAGAAAGTTAGGCTTTTCAGTTGCAAGAACTATGCAAGTGGCGCAAAAATTATACGAAAGTGGAAAAATCACGTATATGCGTACCGATTCCGTAAACTTATCGGATACTGCATTAAATGCTGCTGCAGCAGAGATAAAATCTGCTTATGGAGAAAAATACCATCAGTTAAGAAAATATAAAACCAAATCGGCTGGCGCTCAGGAAGCTCATGAAGCTATTCGTCCTACTTATTTTGAACAGCATACCACCAGTGGCGACTCATCAGAACAAAGATTATATGATCTGATTTGGAAACGTTCCATTGCTTCACAAATGTCTGAAGCCAATTTTGAAAAAACTACGGCTAAAATCAGTATTTCCTCCCGCAGCGAGGAGTTTGTTGCTAATGGTGAAGTGATGAAGTTCGATGGTTTCCTAAAAGTGTATATGGAGTCAACTGACGATGAAGACGCAGAAATCAACTTAGATGAAGATAATGATAACTCCATCCTACCTCCATTAGCCAAAGGGCAAACGCTTAATTTGCGTGAAATGAACGCCACAGAGCGATATTCAAGACCTCCGGCACGTTATACAGAAGCAAGCCTTGTTAAAAAGCTTGAAGAGCTTGGCATTGGTCGTCCATCAACTTATGCACCAACGATTTCCACTATACAGAATCGTGGATATGTTGTTAAAGAAGATCGCGAAGGAAAACAACGTTTGTTTCAGTCGATCAGCCTTAAAGATGGTCAAATCAACGCAACAAAAAAGACAGAAAATACCGGTGCAGAAAAAAGTAAACTTTTTCCAACTGATATTGGTGCGGTAGTAAATGATTTCTTGGTTGAACACTTTAATGGGATCGTAGATTTTAATTTCACCGCAAAAGTTGAGAAAGAATTTGATGAAATAGCGCAGGGATTGAAAAACTGGACAGAGATGCTCCGCTCCTTCTACAACCCTTTCCATTTAGAAGTTGAAAGTACTTTACAAAATGCAAACCGTGCAAGTGGTGAACGTGAATTAGGTCATGATCCTGAAAGTGGTAAAAAAATATCTGTTCGTATAGGTCGTTATGGTCCATTTGTCCAAATTGGTGAATCAGCAGAGCAGGAGGAAGACGAAAAACCGAGGTATGCTAGTCTGCGATCAGGGCAAATGATCGAAAGCATTTCTTTAGAAGATGCGCTTGATCTTTTTAAACTTCCATTTCATTTAGAAGCCTATCAGGAAAAAGAGTTAAGTGTTGGTGTTGGACGCTTTGGCCCTTATATTAAATGGGGTGAAAGTTTCATTTCATTACCTAAGGGGGAAGATCCTTTAGCAGTTAATTTAGATCGTGCAGTAGAGCTTATTAATGAAAAAAATATTGCAGATGCTCCTATTACACATTTCCAGGAATTGCCTGTAACTAAAGGTAAAGGACGTTTCGGACCATTCATTAAATGGAATAACCTCTATATCAATGTCCCTGTAAGGTATAATTTTGACACTCTAGGTCAAGCTGAAATAGATGAACTGATTAGTAAAAAAATTGAGAAAGAAGCCAATCGTTTTATCCAGGAATGGCCAACTGAAAAGATTGCCATTGAAAACGGCAGATGGGGACCATTCATTCGTTTTCAAAAAGAAATGCTGAAACTTGGCAAAAATCCAGTTACAAAAGATAAATATACAGCTGAAGATCTTTCCCAGCTTTCGCTTGAAACAGTAAAAAAACTGATTACAGATCAAATTCCAGATGCGTTTACAGTAAAAGCTAAGAAGACTGCAAAAAAATCTCCTGTAAAGAAAAAACCAGCTAAACGCCTTGTAACAAAATAAAATAGTTACGCTGTTTTTTTCAAATCTTTGCTTTTTATTAAACCTTTAGCTGGTTTAATAACAATTATATTCTGATGAAAAAAGATCTTCCTGAAAACATAGTCGAAAATATAGCTATAGCTATCGTTATGGAATCGGCCACCCCGGAATCCAAACTTTGGAAAGTGTATTTAATCAACTTGAAGAATGAGGCTCTTGAAACTGTGCTGGTAAGTTCTAAGGGGTATGGAGAAAAAAACGGCGAGAAAATAAAAACATCGATTCTGAGACATTCAATAGGTAATGTTCCTTCAAAATCATTTGCAGAGATAGAACTTATAGATGAACAGGTGTTTGGATTAACCAATGAATATTGGTTGAGTTATTACATCGGCAAACAAATCTTTGATAAAAAATTTATTTTCGTCCCTGAAAGTATTATTGATACCAATATGACCCGGATACCCCTATTGAACAAACCGGGTGTAATGATTGGATAACTAATACATGAACTAGGCTGACCGTTTACTCAATAAAGTATTAAATAACAGAGGAATAGTGTAGCTTAACCTTTATGAACCCAATATCTCTATGCTAGAAAACATTGATCTGCAACAGGTTCTGGTACTCGACATAGAAACTGTTCCGCAATATCCATCATTTGAAGAACTGCCAGTTGATTTCCAGGAGTTATGGGAGCAAAAAACCAGGTTTCAGCGCAAAGATGGTGAAAGCCCTTCCGATTTTTATGCTCGTGGTGGAATATTAGCAGAATTTGGAAAGATAATCTGTATATCTGTAGGAATCTTTTCAAAAAAAAACAAAAACATATCTCTTCGTGTTAAATCATTCTATGGAGATGAAGAAAAAGTTGTTTTACAATCATTTATAGCCTTATTAAAAACCCAGGCAGATTCCCTTGTCCTATGCGCTCACAATGGAAAAGAATTTGATTTTCCCTATTTATGCCGCAGAATCTTGATCAATGGATTGCAAATGCCTACTCAGTTAAACCTTCATGGCAAAAAACCATGGGAGATCATGCACCTCGATACCATGGAACTATGGAAATTCGGAGATTTCAAAAACTATACCTCACTTAAACTTTTGGCCGCAGTATTCAATATACCAAGTCCGAAAGATGACATTGATGGAAGCATGGTTAATGGGGTTTACTGGAAAGAGAATGATCTAGAAAGGATTCGAGTTTATTGTGAAAAAGATGTCATCACAACAGCCCGGATTTTACTTCGTTTCAAGTCTCTCCCAATACTTTCTGATGAGGATATCACTCTAGTTAACTAACAAGCCCAATAATCAAAGCGGTTATAGTTATGTTATCAAATTATTAGGCAGGCTTTTATTTACGGCGAAGCCTTATCTTTAAAAAAATTAGTAAAAATGTCTAAAAAGAAATCAAATAGCTTTAACCTGGTTTTAACCAAACTCATCACAGATGTGTTTGAAAAATCAGGCAATAAGCCTCTAAATTATAAACAAGTTGCAGCCAAACTAAACCTTCATGATGATGAATCAAGAGGTTTAATCCTGGATATATTAAAAGAAGAAACAAAAAAAGGAATTCTAAACGAACCTGAAAAAGGGAAATTCATACTCAAACAATTAAAAACTTTTGTAAGCGGAAAGGTGGATATGACCTCTGATGGTTCAGCATATATTGTAAGTGAAGATGACTTTGAAGAAGATATATATGTAGCTCCTCGTAAACTGCGTAATGCCCTGAATGGGGATATTGTCAAGGTTTATGTCTATGCTAAAAATAAAGGACGTAAAAAAGATGGCGAAGTAGTTGAGATATTACAGAGGGCAAAAATGGATTTTACGGGAATTGTAAATCTGTCCGATCGTTTTGCATTCTTCATACCTGACGACCGCAAAATGCTGCATGATATCTTCATCCCCATTGATAGCCTAAAAGGAGCAAAAGACAAAGACAAAGCCATTGCAAGAATCGTTGATTGGCCTGAAGATGCAAAAAATCCGATTGGAGAAATTACGCATGTGCTAGGAAAACAAGGAGAGAATAATGCGGAAATGAACGCCATCCTGGCTGATTACGGCTTCCCACTTGCCTTTCCGGATGAGGTTGAAAAACAGGCAGAAGCCATTGAAGAAATCATCCTTGCCGAAGAAATTGCCAAAAGAAGAGATTTCCGTAAGATATTAACCTTTACCATCGATCCTGCTGATGCAAAAGACTTTGACGATGCCATCTCATTTAGAAAACTTGACAATGGAAATGTTGAGGTTGGTGTTCATATCGCTGATGTATCACATTATGTAAAACAAGGTACAGCACTTGATAAAGAAGCTTTTGAGCGTGGCACCTCAGTTTATCTTGTTGATAGAGTTATTCCTATGCTTCCTGAGCGACTTTCAAATGGATTGTGCTCCTTGAGGCCTAATGAAGATAAACTTTGTTTCTCGGCAGTATTTGAGCTTGATCAAGAGGCCAATGTTGTTGAGCAATGGTTTGGAAAAACCATTATACATTCAGATACACGGTTTAGTTATGAAGATGCTCAAGAGATTCTTGAAAATAAAACCGGAAAACATAGCGAAGAACTTTTGAAATTAAACGAACTGGCTTATATTTTAAGAGAACGTAAATTTAAACATGGTGCAATAAGTTTTGAAAGTGTTGAAGTAAAATTCAATCTGGATGAGCATGGGAAACCGTTGGGAGTATACGCCAAAGAACGTAAAGACGCACATAAGCTCATTGAAGATTATATGCTACTGGCAAACAAGAAAGTAGCAGAATTTATAGCTAAAAAAGGTAAAGGCAAGCAAAAATTAACCTTTGTGTACCGTTCACATGATTCTCCTAAAGAAGATGCACTCTTAAGTTTTTCACAGTTCGCTCTAAAATTTGGTTATAAGATAGATATAAGCTCAGGTCGTGAAACAGCAAAATCACTTAATTTCTTAATGGCTGATGTTGAAGGCAAAAAAGAGCAGAATGTGCTTACAAAACTTGCAATCAGATCAATGGCTAAGGCAGTGTATACGACTAAAAAACATAGCCATTACGGACTTGCATTTGATTATTACACACATTTTACCTCTCCTATTCGCCGTTATCCGGATGTGATGGTTCATCGTCTTTTAGAACTTTACCTTGCCGGAGGAAAATCAGTTAATGAAGATGAATATGAGAAGTTCTCCATGCATTCTTCCCAGATGGAAAAGAAAGCTGCAGATGCTGAACGTGCTTCTGTAAAATATAAACAAGCTGAATTCCTGCAGAATAATGTTGGAATGGAATATATCGGTATCATATCTGGTTTGACAGAATGGGGTATGTATGTTGAAATTATTGAAAATAAGTGCGAAGGCATGATACGCCTTCGAGATTTGAATGATGATTTTTATGTACTCGATGAAAAGAATTACTGCATCATTGGTCAGAGAAGAAAAAAAAAGTATCAGCTTGGCGATGAAGTTAAAATTCTTGTGAAAAAAGTTGATCTAGCGAAGCGTCAGATAGATTTTAGCTTGGTAAGAGATTGATTTTTAAAATACATTAGTATTGTTCTCTTGATACAAGCGGCTCTCAAAAGAGACCTTAGATTAAAGATTTTTACTTATTTTGTAGCAAATTCTATTTTTCATAAATGCATTCAATAGAACAACTTCAGCATCTGGTTAATAAGGCAATTGCCGATACAAAATATACCGAACAACCTGAGGAACTTTATGAACCCATCAGTTACCTGATGCAATTAGGTGGCAAACGCATGCGACCGGTGTTGGTTCTGATAGCTACAGAGATGTTTGATGGCCTTGTGCTAAAAGCCTTAGATGCTGCAATTGGTATCGAGCTATTCCATAATTTCACGCTTATGCATGATGATATTATGGATAAGGCCCCGCTTCGAAGAGGTAAGCCAACCGTTCATGCCAAATGGAATGAAAGTGCGGCTATTTTATCTGGAGATGTGATGTTTGTAGAGGCCTACAAACTCATGATCAAGGTAGATGATAGTATTTTAAGAGAGGTACTCGCTATTTTCAGCGATACGGCTTCAGGTGTATGCCAGGGGCAACAGGCAGACATGAATTTTGAAAAGAGAGATGATGTAAGCCTTCCTGAATACCTTGAAATGATTCGGCAAAAAACTGCAGTTTTACTTGCAGGAAGTATGCAGATTGGTGCTCTTATTGGTGGAGCCGTACCAGATCAGGCAAATTTATTATACGAATTCGGCGAAAACCTCGGACTTGCCTTCCAATTGCAGGATGATATACTAGATGTATATGGGAATCCTGAAAAATTCGGGAAACAAGTTGGAGGAGATATCCTCTCTAATAAAAAAACCTTTATGTTAATTAAAGCAAAGGAGCTTGCAACAGGGAATACTAAATCTGAAATTGATCAATGGTTAAATAGATCTGATGACCCATTCGCTAAAGTTGAAGCCATTACATCTATTTACAACCTGCTCGAGGTTAGAAAACTTGCAGAAATAGAGATGGAAGAATATGTTAATAAAGCTCTCAGAGCCTTGGATCAGATTTCGGTAGATCGCTCCAAAAAAGACCTCTTAAGAGGATTTGCAGAGCAATTGCTAATCAGAGAGAATTAAAAAAAGCCCTGATTCTCATCAGGGCTCTCCTATTTATAAAATTTTAGAATTCAGATTATGCTTCTTCAGTTGGAGTAGCATTCTCATCAGCAGCGGCCTTTTTCGCAGCTGGTTTAGTAGCAGCTTTCTTAGGGGCTGGCTTTGCAGCAACTTCAACAACTTCTTCAGTTACAACTGCTTTTGGAACAGAAACTTTTTTAGCATTTACAGGAGCTGCATCTTCTACTACTACAGAAACTTCTCTTGGGATGATAGAAACATAAGATTTATCATCAGATTTTTTTCTGAAAAATACAGTACCATCAATTAAAGCAAACAGAGTATGGTCTTTTCCAATTCCAACATGCTTATCAGGATGATGTTTTGTACCGCGCTGACGCACGATAATGTTTCCTGCAATTGCAGCCTGACCACCGAAGATCTTAATACCTAAACGCTTGCTATGTGACTCGCGACCGTTTCTGGAACTACCGGCTCCTTTTTTATGTGCCATTTTATTTTATATTTTATGAACTGACAATCATCAATTCAGGATTTTAAACTTGATAATGAATAACTTATAACTTATAACTTATAACTTTTAACTTATAACTTATAACTTAATATTAGTAATCTCTATTTTAGTGAACTGCTGACGGTGTCCGTTTTTCTTTTTGTAGCCTTTACGACGTTTCTTTTTGAAAACAATCACTTTATCACCTTTTAAATGTGACAGTATCTTAGCAGTAACTTTAGCTCCCTTCAATGCATCAGCACCGATAGAGAATTTACCATTGTTCTCAGCTAATAATACGTTGTCAAATTCAATACTAGCGCCTTCTTCTCCTTGTAATCTGTGTACAAAAAGATATTGGTCTTTAGCAACTTTAAATTGCTGTCCGGCTATATTTACTATTGCGTACATTATTAATTTATTTTTTTAAATGAGGTGCAAATATAAGAAATTATTTTTTAAAATAAAACGAAATTTAAAATCTATGAACTGCTGTATGTAAATCCTAATAAAAGGCCTGATCCTGTAATACTATTCCTGATCGCGATCCCTCACATCATTGATCATATTGCTGACCTCAGTAATCAAGGTTTTTGCAGCATCGTTTAATTTAGGATCATCTCTATAAGCTGCATCAAAAAGAATATGCTTGGTCTTGTTCTTGTATTTATATTCTAGATAATAGTGTGGCGTATTTACAGGCTTTCCATTTTCAGTATCCCCCTCAATATTTTCAGGAAAGTTCCAGAAGCCTAGCTCTGCTGCCTTACGATGAAGATATAACAGATCATCCTTTCGGAGATTGACCTTGGTTTTCACCAAAGAATCTCTGCTATTCACATATTGATAATATCCAGTTTTAGAATCATATTGATTCACCAAGCTATCCCCAAGCCCATATTTAAATGTTAATGATTCAAAATCAGCAAACCTATAGGGTGCATTCTTGACCATTATGGAGTAATAATACACCATATAGATAAGAAATGGTGCGATGATGCAAACGCCTAAAAAAATCTTTTTTCCTCTATCACTCATGTTAATTAATATATCGACAAACAAATATCCATCATTTCACTATAGATTTCAATGTTTTTCTATCTGATTTTCCAGTTTATGAATTCTATTTTCATCAGGAGCTACCAAATCATCAACTGGAGGATGAAATTCTCCTTCCCATTTAGCAATGACTACCGTTGCTAGACAATTACCAATAACATTCACAGATGTTCTTGCCATATCCATCAGCTCATCAATGCCAAGTATGATGAAGATTGGCCATACAGGCATCCCAAAAGATGCCGCAGTTCCTAAAAGGATAACCAGCGAAGCCCGCGGTACTCCAGCAACACCTTTACTAGTTAACATTAGGGTAAATACAATCAGCAATTGCTGGCCAAAGGTTAAGGGCATTCCTGCAGCCTGTGCAACAAATATTGCTGCTAACGAAAGATATAGGGTCGTGCCGTCCAAATTAAAACTATAACCGGTAGGCATAACAAATGCTACAATTTTTCGAGGAACTCCAATCCGTTCCATTGCCTCCATTGCCCTTGGAAGTGCTGCCTCTGAACTGGTGGTTGCAAATGCGATAGAAACGGGCTCTGCAATAGCCTTCAGGAATTTTTTTATTGGCACGCCCACGAACAGGGCAATTGGCAATAAAACACCCAGTAAAAAAACAAATAAGGCGACATAAAGCGTCATTAATAGTTGTAATAGATTCAATAATATCCCAAGTCCCATATGCCCAACAGTATAAGCTATGGCCGCCCCAACCCCGATTGGTGCAAAATACATGATGATATTCGTGAATTTAAACATCACTTCAGACAGACTTTCAGTTGCGCGTAACATGGGTTGGCGTTTATCTTCACGAACCATGGCAAGCGCAATACCAAAAATGATACTGAAAATAACAATCTGAAGCACCTGCCCTTCAGCTATTGATTTAGCAATATTCTCAGGAAAAATATGCAGAATAATATCATTAAATGTTTGAGGTTCTACCTTTTGAAGTTCTTCATGAGCACCAGGAGGAAGTGTGATTCCCATACCTGCCTTAGAAATATTAATAGCAGCTAAGCCTATGAACAAGGCTATTGTTGTAACCACTTCAAAATAAAGGATTGATTTCCACCCCATACGGCCAACCTGTTTTAAATCAGAATGTCCTGCAATACCATAAACAAGAGTTGCAAAAAGTAATGGAGCAATAATGGTCTTAATCATTTTCAGAAAGACCTTACTTAAAACCTGAAGTTTTATTCCAAACTCAGGAAAATCATTGCCTATCTCGGCTCCTACTACCATAGAGATCAATATCCATGTAGTCAGCGATTTCTTTTGAAAACCATATAGAAATAAACCAGCAATAGCCAGCCATCTTGAAAATAGGAGTGCTATTTCTGGAATATCAACAATCATGTAATGATCCAGGAATATAAGTAGCGCAGAAAATGTAACTGCAATTAATGCAACTATTCCAAAACTTTTAAATTTCATACTAAGTGGTTAGCGTATCGAACAAAAGTAATTAATTAGATTTACCCAGCAAATGTAATCAGAAGATGAAACCAGAGAAATTAAGTGATTTAAAAAAGGTACTATTAAAGCTTAATGCTACTGAACTCACAGAAATTTGCATAAGACTGGCAAAATACAAAAAGGAGAACAAGGAATTACTAGCCTATCTGCTTTTTGATTCGAATGAACCTATGAACTATGCTGAAGATGTAAAATCATTTCTCATCGCTGATTTTAATGCCCTGCAGAAGCATTATTTCTATAGCACTAAAAGTTTACGTAAAATTATTCGGTTCATTAATCGCTATTCAAAATATACAGGATCAAAGCAGGTTGAAACAGAACTTACACTTTGGTTTTGTACAAATTATATGACTTATGTTGATCTTAACACAAATCATAAGCCTTTACAGGGATTATTGACCAGGCAGTTTGAAAAAATAACAAAATTACTACCAAAACTACATGAAGACCTGCAGTTTGATTATCAAAAGGAGTATGAAACTTTGATAATAAAAGCTTCAAAACAGATCAAATGGTTTAACAAAAGTGATTTTTTGTAACATTTAAGGTTATTTTTAATCTAATGACAAAAATATAGGGTTTGAGTAAAGAAGCACTTTTTAAAGAAATTTTTCAGGCTAACTCCAAAAAGATTTATCATTTATGCTATGGTTATACGGGTGACGATGAAACCGCGAATGACCTGATGCAGGAAACTTTCATGAAGGTTTGGCAAAACCTTGATAAATTCAGAAACCAGGCTTTAATATCTACCTGGATATACCGAATTGCGGTAAACACCTGCCTATCACACTTGCGAATTGAAAAAAGGCACCCAAAAGATGAACTTACTGACACTATAATTGAAACTAAAGGTGAAGAAATCTCAGAAAAAAATGAGCAGGTTTCCGCTCTCTATAAATGTATTGCCCAACTAGAAGAAAATGAGCGTATTATAATCACTATGGTTCTTGATGAAGTACCCTATGTCGAAATTGCTTCTATTTCGGGAATCTCTGAAGGAAATTTAAGAGTAAAAATTCATCGAATTAAACAAAAACTCACTGAATTATATAATAGAAATGAAAGATTTTGAAGCACTGAAAAATATCTGGCACGACCAGATAACGCTGCCGAAAGTCGGTCACGAAAAGGTATTAAAAAAGATACGAAAGACCAGAAACGGTCTTTCCAGCAAATTATTGATTGAAATGTTTGGAATGGGAATTGCAACTGCTGTAATTTCATTTGTCTGGATTGACGGTCCATTTAAAATGTGGACTACTCATCTGGCCATGATTATATTTATTGCTTGCTGTATCTATTATATCGTTGTATTGATCGATAATTACAGAAGAATTAATTATACTAACCTGATTGATAAACCTGAGGATTATATAATCCATTTAAAGAAATACAAACATGATCGTTATATTTTCAATACTCGAAAGTATTCTATCTACTCTGTATTTTTGACTGTAGGCTTTTTACTTTATTTTGTTGAGATTTCAATGATGACACCTCTATGGGTTACCCTAGTTGGTTTTGTATTTACTTTGTTATGGATTGCACTTTGCTATTTTGTATTGATGAGAATCTATATCAAAAGGGAAGAATCCAAATTGGAAGACATGATACAGAATCTGGAAAGGCTTCAAAAACAATTTGAGGACAATGATTTGTAGGTTTATTGTTTTTTATCCGCTGTCTTTTCTTCTTTAATTTCCCTAAACTGCAAACTATTGTTTCTTAAGGTATATTCAACTTTTCGAATTTCTCCTGTTGCTATACCAGTTGAATCGTTTTTATCATAAACCAAAAACTCACGCAAGAGTTTTCCTTCCTTGATGTACACTGAATCATTTCCTCGGTAGCCTTCTTTTAAAGATGAACTAAGTTCGGGGAAACGAATTTGCTGATTTGATCCCCCTTCGCTGTATTCGTAGATATACATATTAAGGTAAGACCCTTTACCCTCTCCTTTTGCGTGAATATATAATTCCGGGTTCCCATCAGTATCTAGGTCCATATCCCAAGCATCCATTATTTTACCATCTAATTCACCCGCTATAGATCGATACTTAAGGTGGGTAGAATCTGATCTGAGAATCAAATAAGCTCCAACTGAACTAGAACCCCGACCCCAGCTAACAATATCTAAGGTAAGACCAGGTTTCACTTCTATAGCTTTATGAAAGCGAAATGGCTCCATAATCATTTTAACTTTTGGCTTTACTGCCACTTTCTTTTCTTCATCTCCTGAACAGGATGCAAATAATGTACTTGCTAAAAATATTCCGGATAGTATCGTTTTCAAATTCATCTGTGTACTTTCAATAGTAGGATGATGCCCTTTATCAAATTTAATAATTAATTGCCCCTGATTAGGTGCATTTGTCAAATAAATATAAAACCTTTTAAATCAATAACCTTCATATTTATTGATACCGTACAAAAAAAAAGCCCATGCAAAAGCAAGGGCATTTTCTTAAATATGATCAATTAATTCTAGTCTTCTTTGGCAGCCAGATAACGCTCTGCTTCAAGGGCTGCCATACAACCCGTACCTGCAGCTGTGATTGCTTGTCTCCATAATTTATCCTGAGCATCTCCACAGGCAAATACGCCTTCAATATTCGTTTTTGTACTATCAGCCTGTGTAATTAAATAACCGGTTTCATCCATATCCAGCCAACCTTTAAAAATATCTGTATTCGGATTATGGCCAATTGCCACAAAGAACCCGCTCACATCAATGGTCGTTTCCTGTCCTGTTTTATTATTTGACACCAAAATTCCCGTTACATTTTTACCATCGCCCAGTATTTCTTTTGTATCTGAATTGTAATGAATTTCAATATTAGGAGTATTTAAAACCCTTTTTTGCATGGCCTTAGATGCTCTAAATTCATCTCTTCGTACCAGCATGTGCACTTTTTTACACAGCTTAGCAAGGTAGGTAGCCTCTTCTGCTGCGGTATCTCCGGCACCAACAATGGCAACATCCTGGCCCTTGAAAAAGAATCCATCACATACTGCACAAGCCGATACTCCAAAGCCATTATACTTTTGCTCGCTTTCAAGTCCAAGCCATTTAGCAGAAGCACCTGTTGCAATGATCACGGTATCTGCAGTAATTGTTTTATTTTCATCAATGATTACGTGATGTGGACTTGACGAAAAATCAACACTACTGGCATAACCAAAACGAATCTGAGTGCCAAATCGCTCGGCCTGTTTTCTGAAATCTTCCATCATTTCAGGACCCATAATTCCTTCAGGGTAACCCGGAAAGTTTTCAACATCGGTAGTTTGGGTCAACTGTCCTCCAGGAACCATTCCTGTGTACATTACAGGTTTGAGATCTGCTCGTGCAGCATAAATTGCCGCGGTATATCCAGCGGGACCAGATCCTATGATCAGACATTCTACATGTTCGGTTTCTTCAGACATTTTATTTTTATTTGATGCAAATTTAAAACTTTAGGGTGGGATAGTCAAATTCATTTACCGACTCAAAACCGAGAGGTCAAATAATTATTGCTATTATTACAAGACAATCTAAACGCTAGGCCTTTATCGCTATGTTTCAACTTTTGAAATTCCAAACTATCAGAATCAATACTATAAATAGGCTAACAAATAGTTTTGTTGTCAAACTTCAAACCTACACTGCTATTCTTCTATTTAGTATGTTTAGCAGTAGTGCATTCGCACAAAAAAAGAATGCAAAATTTGAATTAAAGCTTAAACCAGCAAGTTCAGAGATCCGAATTGATGGAATAATGGATGAACGTGCATGGGAGGATGCTGATCTAGCTAGCAAATTCTTTATGGTTCAACCGATGGATACCAGCTTTGCAAAAGTACGGACCGATGTAAAAATGAGTTATGACAAGAATTTTCTTTACCTGATCGCTATTTGCTACCATGAACCGGGTCCTTATTTTGTAGAATCGTTACGAAGGGATTTTGCATTCGGTAAAAACGATAACTTTTTACTATTCATGGATCCTTTTGACGATCAAACCAATGGTTTTTCATTTGGATCAAATGCTGCTGGCGCACAATGGGATGGTATTATGTATGACGGAAGCAAGGTAGACCTTAGCTGGGATAACAAATGGGTATCTGCAGTTAAAAACTACGAAGACCGATGGGTATTTGAGGCTGCTATACCCTTTAAATCAATTCGTTACAAGGCGGGTATCACAAAATGGGGCATCAATTTTAGTCGTATGGACCTAAAGTCAACCGAAAAATCAAGTTGGGCTCCAGTTCCGCGACAATTCGCAACTGCATCACTTGCTTACACCGGAAATTTAGTTTGGGATCAAGCACCACCAGTTCCCGGTCAAAATATTTCTGTTATTCCTTATACTCTTGGTGGTATTTCCAGTAATCATACCGTCACTCCTGTTGGACGAAATCAGCGTGGAGAGATCGGGGGTGATGTAAAGGTTGCTATCACTTCTTCATTAAATCTCGACCTGACCCTTAACCCTGATTATTCACAGGTAGAAGTTGACCGACAGGTGCCTAACCTGGAGCGGTTTGAACTGTTCTTCCCTGAACGGAGACAGTATTTTCTTGAGAACGGTGATCTCTTTTCAAATTTTGGATATCAGAATAGCAGACCTTTCTTTTCTAGGCGTGTTGGATTGGGAGTTCCAATTCAGTACGGAGCCCGATTAAGCGGAAAACTGAATAAAGATTGGAGAGTTGGATTGATGAATATGCAGACAGAAAAAACCGGTGCAGCTGATCCGGCACAAAATTTTGCAGTTGTAGCACTTCAGAGAAAAGTTTTTGCAAGGTCTAATATTGGTGCTATCCTAATCAACAAGCAATCCATGAATTTTAATGCAGAAAATGCCGCTGCCGGAGTTTCCCGCTATAATCGGGTGGCTGGACTTGAATATAACCTGGCTTCATCAAATAATAACTGGACAGGCAAGGCTGTGACCATGAAATCGTTCAGTTCAAGTAGTAGTGGAAAGGATATGATGCAGGCTGCAAATTTGCGGTATTGGACCGGAAACTGGGATCTTAACTGGCAACATGAATATGTAGGGCGTAATTATAATGCAGAAGTAGGATATGTTCCCCGCAGAGGTTATATTAATTTAAGCCCGCAGGCAGGCTATCTTTTTTTTCCAAAAAAAGGACCTTTTGTTAGCCATGGTCCTAAATTATTTTCAGCGAATTACTTTAATGAATCCTTTCAACGCACAGATTACACTAACTATCTTGCCTACAACCTGAATTTTAGAAGCAGAGCAACATTAACAGGCTGGATTGCTAATGATTATGTAAAACTACAAAGGCCATTCGATCCCACAAACAAAGGAGGTGCAGTATTAAATACTGGTTCAGAACACCGTTGGGAAGCTTTTGGTGCAGATTTTGTTTCTAGGCCACAAAGTTTATACACCATGTCATTATCTACACGCTATGGCGGATATTATGCCGGTGGAAATCGTTTAAATGTAACGAGTGAATTTGGATATCGATTCCAGCCTTTTGTTAGTCTGGCTTTAAGTTCTAGTTATAATGATATACGCTTGCCACAACCCTGGAATACTACAAAATTTTGGCTTATCGGACCCAGAGTTGATGTGACCATGACCAATAAAGTATTTTTTACCGGTTTTGTGCAGTATAATGAACAAAGTAATAATATCAATATTAATACTCGTATGCAATGGCGCTATAAACCCGCCTCCGACCTTTTCATTGTATACACCGACAATTATCTACCTACTCCATTTGCAGTCAAAAACAGATTTCTAGTCCTTAAATTAACCTATTGGTGGAATATTTAGGGGGTTGCTTATTGGGTCATAGTTTAATTAGCAAAAACTCGTATTTTTTCGAGAAGCTAAGGGTATTAGTGTTTGAGATAGTGATTGAAAACTAAAAAACGAACTAAAAACAATAATCGCAGTGATGCTCTTCATCATTTAACTCGTGTCCAGCGTTCGGTCCTTCCAAGCATCGAGAATCCTACAAAACCTCTTACATTTAATTTATCAGAACCCTGAAGAGTAATTTTGCAGCTATAGGTTTTACCTGTTTTAGGATCATAAATACTTCCACCCTGCCATATATCATCATCGAAGACAAAATTTTTCAGGATAACTAAGCCCAAAATAGGGTTCTTCATTAAGCTATTATCTGGATTATTCTTATCCAGACGAGGTTTCCCGTCGGGATCATTTGGCGTTTTCATCCAAGCAATCTTCCCAAAATATTTTCCAGCATTTGCATAGATCTGAATATGTGCTTCGCCCGTTGCATTGAGCCATTTACCAATAATTTGGTCTTTATTTTGCGAAAAAATAGGATTACTGTTGAATAGCAGTAGCGTAAAAAAAAGGTACTTGTACATGGCTCAATAATTAATTAACCATAAAATTAGGAATAATTTAAATTAATAATTAGTCTCAATCCACTTCCTGGCATTCACAAATGCTTCCAACCAGGGTGAAACCTCGTCCTTTTCTGCTCTTTCAGGGTAATATGCCCAGTTCCAAGGGAAGGTAGAGCGCTCAATATGAGGCATCATCACTAAATGTCTTCCGGTGGCATCACATATCATAGCCGCATTGTAATCTGAATCATTGGGATTGGCAGGATAAGTATCATAGCCGTATTTAGCTACGATAGTATACTGGTCTTCTGCGTAAGGTAAATTAAATTTGCCCTCTCCATGCGAAATCCAGACACCTAATGTAGCACCTTCTAAAGAAGAAAGCATAACCGAATTGTTTTTTTGGATCTGTACAGATGTAAAGCCGCTTTCATGCTTATTAGAGGTATTATGATGTAGCTTTCCATGGACTTCATGCTCGGGGTTGATCAATTCAAGCTCCATCAACAATTGACAGCCATTACAAATACCCACCGATAAAGTATCTTCGCGTTTGAAGAAGTTTTTCAATGCTGTATTCGCTTTCTCATTGTATAAAAATGCTCCTGCCCAACCTTTGGCCGAACCCAAAACATCCGAATTAGAGAATCCTCCTACTGCTCCAATAAATTGTATATCCTGAAGCGTTTCTCGGCCTGAGATCAGGTCGGTCATGTGAACATCTTTCACATCAAAGCCTGCCAGGAACATTGCATTGGCCATTTCACGTTCAGAATTACTTCCTTTTTCGCGAATGATAGCTGCTTTTGGTCTTGGTTTTCCTTTGGCAATTACAGGTAATTTCCCATCAAAATTTACTGGAAATTTGAATTTTAAAGGTTGATTTTTATAATTCGTGTATCGTTCCTGCGCCATTCCATTCTTCGATTGTTTTGAATCTAAAAGGAAGGAAGTTTTATACCAAATATCTCTGGTTTCAGATACATTAAACGTGAATGAATCGCTGTAATTTTTAATTGTTAGTGAATTACCTTCGATAACCGATCCTATTTTAAAGATCTCTATGCCGTTTTGTGCAAAAATAGCTTCTACAGTAGAATCAGCCTGAAAAACCAATGAAATATTCTCATTAAACAAAGCCTTGACGGTATCGCTTTCCTGTAATACGCTTAGGTCAAAGTTTGCTCCCAGGTTCACATCTGCAAAACACATTTCCAATAAAGTAACGATCAAACCGCCGCTGCCTACATCGTGACCGGCTTTGATTTTACGGTCTTTGATCAAGTCTTGCAATACGTTGAATGCCTTTTTGAAATAAGTAGAATCCTTAATTGTTGGAACCTCGGTTCCTACCCTATTCAGGATCTGAGCAAACGAAGAACCACCCAGCTTGAAGTTATCCTGAGATAGGTTGAGGTAATAAATATTTCCGCCATTACGCTTCAGAACCGGTTCAACTACCTTGGTAATAGTTGAACAATTTCCGCCTGCAGAAATAATGACAGTTCCAGGTGAAATAACCTCGTCATTCGGATATTTTTGCTTCATTGAAAGCGAATCCTTGCCTGTTGGGATATTAATCCCTAGTTCTATAGCAAAATCAGAACATGCTTTTACGGCTTCATATAAACGGGCATCTTCACCTTCATTCTTGCAGGCCCACATCCAGTTAGCTGAGAGCGAAACGGATGCTAAACCATCCTTTAATGGAGCCCAGACCATATTTGAAAGTGCCTCGGCAATGGCCGTACGTGATCCTGCTGTAGGATCTATTAAAGCAGCAATTGGAGAATGTCCAATTGAAGTTGCAATACCTTCTTTGCCTTTAAAATCAAGGGCCATCACGCCCACATTGTTTAATGGTAATTGTAGCGGACCGGCACATTGCTGCTTTGCCACTTTTCCACCCACACAACGATCCACCTTATTGGTTAACCAATCTTTACAGGCCACCGCCTCCAGTTGCAAAACCTGGTTCAGATAGAATGGAATATCTGAAGTTTTATAACTTAGATCAGCATAAGTTCTATTGACCGTTTTATCGGCCATAATGGTTTTGGGAGAACTTCCAAAGAAATCTTCTAAAGCATAATCCATTGGCTTTAAGCCTGTTGACTTTGATTCGAAGGTAAATCGGTGGTCATTGGTTACATCACCAACCTCATACATGGGCGAGCGCTCACGGTCGGCAATGCGCTTTAAGGTATCTATATCTTTTTGGCCAATCACCAAACCCATACGTTCTTGTGATTCGTTACCAATAATTTCTTTTGCAGATAAGGTGGGGTCGCCAACAGGCAATTTATCTAGATCTATGAGTCCGCCGCTTGCTTCTACCAATTCAGAAAGGCAGTTTAAATGCCCTCCAGCACCATGATCATGAATAGATACGATTGGGTTATGATCACTTTCCACCAGTCCACGAATTGCATTAGCCGCTCTTTTCTGCATTTCAGGATTTGAACGCTGAATGGCATTGAGCTCAATACCAGAACCAAAAGCACCAGTATCTGCTGATGAAACCGCAGCCCCACCCATTCCGATACGGTAGTTTTCGCCTCCCAGAATCACAATTTTATCACCTGATTGAGGAGTTTGCTTGATGGCTTGATTTAGCTTTCCATAACCCACACCTCCTGCCTGCATAATCACTTTATCGTAACCAGTTTTGCGTCCGCTTTCATCATGTTCAAATGTCAAAACCGAACCTGTGATCAATGGCTGACCAAATTTATTTCCAAAATCTGAAGCACCGTTAGATGCTTTGATGAGGATGTCAACTGGCGTTTGGTAGAGCCATGGGCGTTCAGGCATAGCGTTTTCCCATTCCCGCCCCTGATTTTCATCAGGATGACCCGACCCTAAGCGCGAATAGGACGTCATGTAGACTGCTGTTCCTGCCAATGGCAATGAACCTTGCCCACCGGCTAATCTGTCGCGTATTTCACCTCCTGAACCGGTTGCCGCGCCATTAAAAGGCTCAACCGTAGTCGGGAAATTATGGGTTTCTGCTTTCAGCGATAAAACGGATTCAAATTCTTTTTCTTCGTAGAAATCAGGTTTATCAGCACTTTTTGGTGCAAACTGAGTCAGTTTTGGACCTTTTACAAAGGCTACATTATCTTTATAAGCCGAAACAATTTCGTTAGGATTCGTTTCAGATGTTTTACGGATTAGTTTGAATAGCGATGTTGGTTTTTCTTGCCCATCAATTACAAAGGTTCCATTGAAAATTTTATGACGGCAATGCTCTGAATTAGCTTGTGAGAAGGCAAAAATTTCAGAATCTGTTAGTTTTCTGCCTAGTTTGGAAGCTAAGTTATTCAAATAATCAACTTCCTCCAAACTTAACGCTAGCCCTTCTGATTGATTATAGGCGGCTATATCGCTGATCTGCAGAATGGGCTCCGGCTCAATATGGAAGGTATAAATATCTTGGTTAAGCTCCGTGTATTTCTGAGAAAGCATGGGGTCAAAAGCATTAAAATCGGCAGGAACTTTTTCAAATTCTTCAATGCGGATAATACCTGAAATACCCATGTTCTGTGTAATCTCTACGGCATTGGTACTCCAGGGCGTAATCATTGCCGCTCTGGGCCCAACATAATAGCCCAGCAGTACCAAATCAACTGATTTTTGCGCTTCCCCAAATAACCAATTTAGTTTTTTAATATCGTCCAGAGCTATCTCAGTATGTGTTTGAACAGCAAAAACCTTGTGATTTGGGGAGACAAAAAAATGAATCATTGAACGTTTTCTTTGGGTGTCTATATTGGAAAGTACAAAGTTAATTTTTTTATGGGAATTTGCTTGGAGGAATGTGATTTGATCGATTAAATTTTCAGGCGCATGGATAATCGAAATAGAGGATAATAATATGGAGATTGATTATTATAGTAAGTTAAACAAATATCGAAAAACTATCATTTTACCATGAAAGAATCATTTATCTGTTTACCACAAGAGGTTTTTTTAAGGCAATTACATGTTCCTATTCGTTGAAAGCGGAACAAGCTGTAGGAATCATTAAAGATGGAACGATTGTTTATGTAGAAGCTGTAGCTCAACATAAGGATCTTAAGATTATGTACAGGGTGTTAAATCAATGCTATTTCCAACTATTAAATGCGGTATAATTAACCTAAAGAAGCTTATTTCTTATTGACTATTGTCTCTAATGATAGCAATCTTGCTTCTAATGATTTTAATACTGCTTTTAAAGCCGCAATCTCCGAATCTTTTTGAGCCATCTCTAAATCTTTTTGAGCACTCTCCTCTTGAATAGCTTTTACAATTACAGGCAATAAATTGCTATAGCGCGCTTCCAATTTATCTGGATTTTCTTGGCTCACTAAATCTAAATTAGCACCTATAGTAGATTTTTGCTGTAAAGCTAATAGGTCTTGTGCAATAAAACCCGCAGACTTAATTCCAACCTTTGCTTTATCGCGCGAATTCCAAGTGAAACTTACAGGCTTTAATTGCTTTAAAAAATCTAAGCCTTCAGAAATCGTACTAATATCGGTTTTATCACGTCTGTCGGATAAACCAGTTATAGAAGTAACTTGTGCACGAATTGTAGCTATTGATGAATTTCCCAAGGTAATTTCATTACTTGCAGTTGCCGAAGATCCTTGAGCATCGTATCCAATAAAGGTATTGTTAGTTCCTATTGTATTGATAGAACCTGCAAAAGCTCCAATTGCAGTATTATAATTACCAGTTGTGTTTAAGTTTAGTGCTTCCAAACCATTAGCGGTATTATAATTACCAAAGGTATTTTTCTCAAGTGAAAGTTTGCCATTGGCTGTATTATAAGAACCTTCAGAGTTTGAAAGTAATGATGCGTAACCACTAGCGGTGTTACCATTACCAGTCGTATTGTAAAATAATGATTGAACACCATTGGCGTTGTTTTCAACCCCCCACAAGTTGGAGTAAAGTGATTTATAACCACTAGCGGTGTTGCTAGAACCTGAGGTGTTTGAGATTAGTGATTGATAGCCAATCGCAGTATTGGTAGAAACATTACCAGCGCCCTTACCAATTTTAACTCCATTTACAGTTAAACTGCCGCTAGTGTTTACATCAGTTACAGCCGTATTTCCCAATTGTATGGTATTACTCGCGGCTACTATAGCGCCATTACCTATGGCAGTTGCATTGCTTAAGTTGTTGGATAATACGTCTGCAGCATATCCTATTGCCGTGTTATAGCTCCCAGTCGTATTATTAAAAAGTGATCGGTTCCCACTGGCAGAGTTATATCCACCTGTGGTATTGCTATAAAGAGCTTCATTCCCACTGGATGTGTTATTTTCTCCTGTGGTATTGTAATAAAGAGCAACCCTACCACTGGCGGTATTATAATTACCCATCGTGTTTGAAAAAAGTGCACTATTCCCATTAGCTGTGTTATTGATTCCTGAGCTATTGTAAAAGAGTGAATTCACCCCAGTTGCGGTATTAGCAATGCCAACTGAATTACTACCTAATGCAGATGCTCCAATTGCAGTGTTTAAATTGCCGGTTGTATTGCTTTGAAGTGTATTATACCCATTGGCTGTGTTATCATTACCCTCCGTGTTTAATTTAAGTGAAGAAGAACCATTAGCAGTATTTTGAGAACCCGTCGTGTTATATTGCAAAGATAAATACCCATTGGCTGAATTATAATTACCCAAGGTGTTTGAGAAAAGCGAATAATAACCATTGGCAGAATTATATCTACCTATTGTATTTGAATAAAGTGAAGAAGTACCATTAGCAGTATTTTGAGAACCCGTCGTGTTATTTTGCAACGAAGAAGAACCATTGGCGGTATTTTCAACGCCTGTCGTATTTGAGTGAAGAGAATAATAACCATTAGCCGCATTATAACTACCCCCCGTATTTGAGTAAAGCGAATAATATCCATTGGCTGTATTATTATTTCCCGTGGTGTTTGAGTAAAGTGCAGACCGCCCATTTGCTGTATTACTAACTCCCGTAGTGTTTGAATAAAGTGCAGATGACCCAATAGCTATATTTAAAGACCCTGTGGTATTGGATCTAAGTGCATCATACCCAATGGCAGTATTACTTTCACCCACCGTGTTTGAGTAAAGCGACTGTAAACCATTCGCGGTATTACCAGTACCCGTCGTATTTGAATAAAGCGCACTAGAACCACTGGCTGTATTACCATTACCCTCCGTGTTTGATTTAAGTGCAGATGAGCCATTTGCTGTATTATAGGCACCAGTCGTGTTAGCTTGAAGCGCATATTGACCAATTGCAGTATTAATAGCTATATTACCACCACCCTTACCAACGGTTAAACTATTTACCGTTAAATCATACGCGCCTAAATCAACAGCAGCAGTTGCACCAGTATAAGGTACTCCACCGCCAGAAGCAGAAGGGGTAATCCAGGTTGGCACTCCTGCTCCGTTTGAACTTAATACTTGCCCGGTTGTGCCTGCAGCTGTATAGGCATGGGCAGTACCTGTTCCGTATCCAATACCCCCGGCTGTGGCTGCAGCAGTTGAATTAGTACCACCATTGGCAATAGCTACAATTCCAGTTAATGTTCCTGCAGCAGCTGGTACAGTAATATCAGCACTTCCATCAAATGCTACGCCGTTGATGTTTTTAGAAGCTGCTAATTTAGTTGCTGTTCCTGCATTACCGGTTACACTTCCGGCTATCGGATTGGTCACTGTTAAATTACCTAAAGTACCTACGCTCGTTAAACTAGAACCTGTCACTGTTGATTTTAATGCGGTACCTGTTAATGTTCCTGCATCTGCTGCCGCGGCAATGGTAATATCTGCACTTCCATCAAATGCTACTCCATTGATGTTTCTAGCAGTAGCCAATTTAGTGGCTGTTCCT
>CANKAT010000032.1 GCA_947479815.1 Sphingobacteriaceae bacterium | reverse complement strand
TCATAAACGGTATCATAATCTACCAAAGAACCATGAACAAATTTTTCACAAAGGTATTTGCATGGAGCATTGTTATCAGGATCTAAAACATAGCTACTAATGTTGAAATTAATTGATTCCTGTATGAGCATGCGTCCTAATTGTCCGCCACCTAATATTCCAAGTTTCAAGTCGCCGTAAAATGCCTTCATATGCTTACAAGTTTAGGCCAAATCTGTGAGAATATCCAATTTCCTCTTGATTTCATGAATAAATGGTTTAGTATATATACTCAGAAAATATAGTATAAGCTTGTTTTTTAGCTGTTCAACAGGCTTTCCTGTTCTATTTTTTTCTGTAATTCAATAATTGCCCCAATTAATGCTTCAGGTCGGGGCGGGCAACCCTGAACATAAATATCAACTGGGATTATTCGGCTAACACCCTTTACAACATGATAGCCATGTTGCCAGTAAGGACCTCCGCAATTGGAACAAGATCCCATCGATATTACATATTTAGGTTCTGGCATTTGCTCATAAAGCCTTTTAATGCGTTCTGCCATTTTAAAAGTTACTGTTCCAGCAATTATTATGACGTCAGACTGTCGAGGCGAAGGCCGCGGAAAAACACCAAATCGATCTAGATCATAGGTAGATGCCATTGATCCCATCATTTCTATTGCACAACAAGCAATACCAAAGCTCATTGGCCATAATGATGATAAACGAGCCCAGTTTAGCAAATCGTCAACTTTAACAACTAAAACAGATCCACCTTCACTTTTAATTTCTAGACTCACTATTCAGTTTTTTTAAATTTAGGTTTAAAGGCCGGTTTGAACGGTATAGGGTTTAGAATCGGCTCTACTTTTTCTGATTCTATGATATCGTGATCTATTGTAAATTCTTTGACCTGGTATTTTTCATTATTCAATGTCTGGTATGCTGAATAAGGAATTTTAGTAGGTGCCGAAGGCAATAACTGCTCTGGTCTGATCCAGTTAAGGTCACCTTTTTTCCAAACATAAACCAATCCAATAAGGAGTATGCCAATAAAAATGAACATTTCGATTAAACTCAACCATCCCCATCGCGGGTCTGCAGTTAATAAAACTTCTTGTCCAAATACGGTTGCCCATGGAAAAATAAATACTAATTCTACATCAAATAGTAGAAATATCAATGCAATAACATAAAAACGTGAATTGAACTGTATCCAAGAATTCCCAGTAGGTTCTTCACCGCATTCATAGGAACTTAACTTTTCGGGATTTGGTTTTTTAAGTGCAACAAGCCACCCTAAAAAAAATGAGAATAGAACGAATAAGACTCCCATAATCAGATAAATTAACACTTTGCCGAATTCGGATATTTGTGAAATTTCGTTCATTGCTCAAATTTATAAATATTTGATTTAAAGTTTCATTAAGGGTTATTTATTTCTATATTTTTTTATTTCACTTTGTGGATAAGCTTTTTTTGAAATTTGAATTGTTAGCCTCAAATTCGCTGTGAAATACGAAATACAAAATGATCGTTAATAAAAATAAAAAAATAGCTACCGAGCTTTCGATAACAGAAAAACAGGTTCAGGTTACCATTGATTTGCTTGATGAAGGTGGAACGGTTCCATTTATTGCCCGCTATAGGAAAGAACTGACTGGTAGTCTAGATGAAGTTCAGATTGCTGCTATTCGTGATAGAAATCAACAATTAGTTGAACTTGATAAAAGAAGGGAAGCAATATTGAAATCCATGAATGAAATGGAAATGCTTAACCTTGAACTTGAAAAGCAAATACTTGAAGCTGAAACAATGACTCATTTGGAGGATATTTATCTTCCATTTAAGCCAAAGCGCAAAACTAAGGCATCTATTGCCAGAGAAAAAGGGTTGCAAAAACTTGCGGATTTTATTTTAGAACAAACTAATGATGATCTTGAAGCAGAAGCGCTAAAATATATAAATGATGAAAAGGCAGTAGTAACTATTGAAGATGCTTTGTCTGGAGCTAGAGATATTCTTGCAGAGTTTATGGCTGAGCAGCCTGAATTAAGAATGAAAATGAGAGAAATATTCCTCCAAAAAGGTAGTTTTCACTCAAAATTGATAAAAGGTAAGGAAATAGAGGGGCAAAAATATAAAGATTACTTTGATTGGACTGAAGCGGTAAAAACAGCTCCTTCTCATCGTATTTTGGCATTAAGAAGAGCTGAAAAAGAGATAATTCTTACTTTGGATATTGTTGTACCTGAAGATGATGCTATTACACTTTTAGACTCGTTTTTTGTTAAGGGTAGGAATGCTTCATCAGAACAAGTCAGGCAGGCCGCGGCAGACTCTTTCAAACGATTAATCAAGCCATCTATGGAAACAGAAGTACGTTTGTTTACAAAGAAACAAGCAGATACGGAGGCCATACGTGTGTTTGCAGATAATGCACGCCAATTATTGCTTGCTGCACCGGTAGGCCAGAAAAGAATTATGGCTATCGACCCTGGGTTTCGTACAGGATGTAAACTGGTTTGTCTAGATGAGCAGGGACAGCTGATTGAAAACACAAATATTTATCCCCATAATGGGATTGAAGCATCGAAAGAGGCCGGAAAAACTGTTAAATTTTTGTCTGATAAATATAAAATTGAGGCAATTGCTATTGGCAATGGAACCGCTGGTCGTGAAACTGAAACATTTGTTCGTAGCTTACAAATTCCCAACTTGATTATAGTTATGGTGAATGAGAGTGGTGCATCAATTTATTCTGCTTCAGATGTGGCTAGGGAAGAATTTCCGGACAAGGACATTACCGTTAGAGGAGCTGTTTCCATTGGCAGACGTTTAATGGATCCATTAGCCGAATTGGTAAAGATAGATCCAAAATCTATTGGAGTAGGCCAATACCAACATGATGTTGATCAGAATCAACTTCAGAGCTCACTTGATGATACCGTGATTAGTTGTGTGAATGCAATAGGTGTAGAATTAAATACGGCTTCCAAACAGATCTTGTCCTATATTTCAGGTCTTGGTCCACAACTTGCCCAAAATATTGTAGAATATCGAAATAAGAATGGTGCTTTTAAACGAAGAAACGATCTGAAAAAAATACCACGTTTGGGCGAAAAGGCTTTTGAGCAGGCTGCTGGATTCCTGCGTATTCGTAATGCAGAACATCCTCTTGATAGTAGTGCGGTTCATCCTGAACGCTATGCTTTAGTAGAAAAAATGGCAAAGGATCTTGATTGTAAGTTGGATGATCTTATGAAAGATGATCAGCTTAGAAAGAGAATAAAACTTCAGGACTATATAAGTGATACTGTTGGTCTTCCAACCTTAAATGATATCCTTAATGAATTGGCTAAACCCGGGCTCGACCCACGTGATCAGTTTGAGGCCTTCAGCTTCTCAGAGGGTATCAATGCAATTTCAGATCTTCATATAGGGATGTCTCTTCCTGGAATAATAACTAATATTACTGCTTTTGGTGCATTTGTTGATATTGGCGTTCATCAGGATGGACTGGTTCATCTGAGCCAGCTGTCAAATAGATACATCAAAGACCCAAATGAAGTGGTTAAAGTGAGTCAGAAAGTGATGGTTAAGGTAACTGAGGTAGATATAGCTCGAAAACGAATAGCTCTATCTATGAAAACGGATGAAAAGCAAGAACCTAGACCAAGACCAGTTATTCAACAGCCTAAAGTTCAAGTAAATAAGATTCAATATAAAAAAGAAGAACCTGAAACGGATATCGCCATAAAACTTGCTGCATTAAAGAATAGATTTTCATAAACTAATCAGTTTATCTTTGTGAAATAATGGAAAATACTTTTGATGCAGTAATTATTGGGGCTGGTGCCTGTGGATTAATGTGTGCTGTTCAAGCTGGATATCTTGGTAAAAAAATTTTAATTCTTGAAAAAAATGAAAAAATTGGAGCTAAGATTCTGATTTCAGGTGGCGGGCGTTGTAATTATACCAACTTGTATTCTGAAGAGTCTAACTTTATTTCCGAGAACCCACATTTCTGTAAATCAGCGTTTTCTCAATATTCTGTTGATGATACGATTAGTTTTTTCAAAACTTATGGAATAAACGGGCAAGAAAAAACGTTGGGTCAGTTATTCCCCTCAACCAATAATGCCAAAGACATTGTTCGTGTTTTTGAATCTCTTTGTACCGATTTTGGGCACAAGATCCTTACCAATTCTGAAGTTAAAGAGCTAGTAAAATTGGATTCTGGCATGTTTAAGATCACTTTTGCATTTGCCAATAAACTTAAAGATGTAACAGTTTCTAGTGTAGTAATTGCTTCTGGTGGTTTACCAATTCCTAAAATGGGTGCTACTGATTTTGGTTTGAAAGTAGCCAAACAATTCGGACTAAAAATTACTGAAACTGCTCCGGCCTTAGTTCCTCTTACAATAACAGGAAAGGATGCCGAATGGTATGCAAAGCTTAGCGGTAATTCTATTTTTTGTAGGGTTTCGAATGATAAAATAAGTTTCGAAGAAAATATATTATTCACACATTGGGGTCTTAGTGGTCCGGCAATCCTGCAAATTTCTTCTTACTGGAAACCAGGTGAGCAGATCAGGATAGACCTGCTTCCAAATGATAATATCATTGAAATTATACAGTCGCAGAAAATGATCAATGGCCGGAAAACACTATTAGGACTTCTTTCAGATATTTTTACAAGAAAATTTGCAGAGGCACTTGATAAATATCTGCCTGTTGAGAAGAACCTGGCCTCACTGAACAAAGAAGATTTTCTCTTGATCGATCAGCTCATTCATAAATTTGATGTTAAACCGGCAGGAGATAAGGGCTATGATAAAGCAGAGGTAATGAGAGGTGGTGTGGCTACAGATGAACTATCCTCAAAAACACTGGAATCAAAAAAGGTACCTGGTCTGTATTTTGGTGGCGAGTGCGTGGATGTAACCGGATGGCTTGGTGGATATAATTTTCAATGGGCCTGGTCAAGTGGATTTGTTATTGCTCAAAATATTTAAATAAAAAACGCTGACAGCTTATTCAAGCTATCAGCGTTACAAATACTCAATTAGTGAATATTAGTCACATTTAGGATGGGTAAATGTATAGGTTTCAACATTTCCTTGAGGAATAGTAAAGCTTTCAGACTTGTTCATTTGCCACCAGAAGAGGTTTCGTGATTTTTCTCTGCTAATCGTTTCATTCATTGTGACTGAATCATAAACTCTTCCATTAATGATTACGTATTTAATTTTTTCAGTATTCCGGATATCATCCAGAGGATTAGCATCTAAAATGATCATATCGGCTAGTTTACCATTCTCTAATGAGCCAATTTCCTTTCCCATACCCAAATGCTCTGCTCCATTCAATGTGGCACTTCTAATTGCCTGAAGGGCTGACATGCCTCCTTGAGCAAACATCCAAAGTTCCCAATGAGCTCCAAGGCCCTGAAGTTGTCCATGTGCTCCCAGGTTTACTTTAGTGCCACCATCCTGCAATACTTTTGCGGCTCTTGCAATATTTATATGGCCATAATCAGCAAATGCTGATGTAGTTCTTCTTCTTGATCTTGAATCAATGATTGATCTAGGTGTAAAATTTAATAATCGCTCATTTTCCCAAACATTAGTTCTGTCATACCAATAGTTTTCGCCTGATTGTGCTCCATAAGCCACGATTAGTGTTGGTGTATACGATGTTGTGCTTTTATTCCATAAGGTATTTACATCTTTATAAAGTGGCGCAGGAGGAATATTATGTTCCAGACTGGTATGTCCATCCTGAACATGAGTGATATTATGAACAAAGGTTGAACCACCTTCAGGAACTACCTCCATTTGCAATTCTCTTGCTGCCTGAATAATCTGTTGACGTTGATCACGCCTAGGCTGGTTGTATGATTTTACAGAAAATGCACCAACAGCTTTCATTCTTCTTAGTGCCGAACGCGCATCATCAATACTGTTTACTACCGTTTTAAAGTCGCCATCTGCACCATAAATTATGGTACCTGTAGAATAAACCCTAGGTCCAATCATCGTTCCGGCTTTAACCATATCTGCTTGACTAAAAACCATCTCTGTATTTGCCGATGGATCATGAGATGTGGTAACACCAAAGGCAAGGTTTGCAAAATAACTCCAGTCTTGCTGAGGGGATACACCATCATAGCTTGCTCTTAAATGACTATGTACATCGATAAGCCCCGGCATAATGGTTTTTCCTGTACCATCAATCAATTTAGCATCCGTAGGAATAGCTATTTTTGACCCAATAGAAATTATTTTATTGTTTTCAATAATGATAGTACCATTCTCAATGACTTCATCACCCTTCATGGTTATGATTCGTGCATTTGTTATGGCAATTTTACCTTCTGGCCTGTCTGATTTAAGTTTAAGTTGTAAGTCTATTCCCAAAGTATCAGCCCGATTGATCTTATCGCTTGCCCCTCCAAGAAATGCAAAAGAATTCTTTATTTCTTTTGAGAAATAACGAGAACCTAAGGTCCAGTTTAAACGTTCTGAATCTTTGCTCCAATGTATATAAGTGCCTGCATCTTTACTAACTTTTGTAATTGGTAGAGATTTGTTACCGGATGATAGGTCTAAAGGCATGCCTACAGTAACTAATGGAGTGATATAAACGTTAAATAATTCATTAAATGCGATCCACTTTCCATCAGGGCTTGGGTTAAACACATTCGCATACGTTGAGGTATAATGAGTTCGGATAGTTCCACCATTAAGATCTGAACTCTTTAAGGCTTTTTTACTTCCCTCTGAGCTCTGGAAAAATATTCGACTATCATCCGAACTAAAGATAGGCCTGATTCCATTGTCAAGCACTTTTACAGGAGTTCCGCCTTCAGTTGCTATCATATAAATTCCTGGATTTTTACCAAAAGGATATCCAAGTACATCATTTCCAACACCTTTCCTATAAACGATCTTATCTCCTTTATTTGAAAACTTAGGACTATAATAGTACCCTTTTTCTGGGGTCAATTTGGTTAAAATAGAGTCTTTAAGGCTTAACTTCATGATTGAGCCTCTATTTTCATCACTCCAGTTTACATAGACTAGGTATTTACCATCAGGACTAAACTCGGGCTCAAACTCAAATTCTGTACTGGTAGAAATACGCTCAGCTTTACCATCAGGTATATTTTTTAGATAAATAAAACCTGCAGCATTAAAAGCAACCCTTTTTCCATCAGGAGATGTTGTTAACTGCCGGATCATTTTTACGTCAAACTCATCATTGAAAACTTTTTGTTCAAAATGCAAAGCATCCGTTATTGTTTGATTAACAGTAACATCAAATGGGATTTCAGTTATAAATTGAGTTAGTACTTCAAGATTCCTGATTTTTCCTTGTGCATAGAAAATGATATTCTTACTGTCAGGGGTCCATGCAAAATTAGGATATGGCCCGAAAATAGCCCATGCCTCCTGCATATCATGCGTAAGGTTATCATAAACAGACCATTCTTCGCCAGTTTGCAGATCCTGTATAAATAGCTCAGATTTCAAACGCACTCTTCTAACAAAGGCAAGAAATTTTCCATCAGGTGAGAGTTCTGGACGTATAGCACCTCCATCACCACCTGCAACAGTTTCAATTTGACCTGTTAGTCTATTTAAGCGGCGGATATTATAAATTTCTCCGTTAGGATCTTTATTGTATTGAAAATTCGGTCCCTGACTTACATCTTCAGAGAAATAAACAAATTTCCCATCAGGTGAAACTTCAGGCTCACCAGCATCCTGCTGATCATTTTTTCTTTTTGTTAGCTGTACACCTTCTCCACCTCCGGCAATATGGTACATCCACATCTCACCAGCTCCAAGTGATCGGCTACTTGTAAAATGTTTTCTAGCAATGAGATATTGATTGTCTATAGACCATGTAGCATTATTAAGGAGCCTAAAATTTTCTTTTGTTATTGCCCTTTTTCCGGATCCATCAACATTCATGACCCAAATATTATCTCCTCCGTCTTTATCGCTGGTATAAGAAATAAATTTGCCATTTGGGCTGAATCTGGGTTGTACTTCTGAAGCCATTCCTCCGGCAAGTATAATGGCTTTCCCTCCGGTTATGGGCATTTTGTAAATATCTCCAAGTAAATCAAAAACAATTTCTTGACCATCGGGACTTACATCCAGATTCATCCAGGTACCTTCATTGGTTTGAAAAGTTAATGATTTAGACGGGCCTGTAGGTTTTTCTACATTCCATTTTGGATTGGTTTGAGCAAACACTTGTGAACTCAGCAGTATACTGAAAACTAAAAATATTGATCTATTCATGTATTGATCTAATTGGTCATGCAATTTAGCAATTATTCATAGTTTTGGTATTATCAAAATTCTTCTCTTGACCTATGATTTTTATTTTTAACTCTATACTGAATTTGTTTTTATGACAATTCATCATATTCTTTCCAAATACTGGGGTTTTACTAAATTTCGTCCTTTACAAGAGGATATTATCCAATCAGTTTTGGATGGAAAAGATACACTGGCATTGATGCCAACCGGTGGAGGTAAATCACTTTGTTTTCAGGTTCCTGCTCTTTTGAATCCTGGGATATGCATTGTGGTATCGCCCTTGATTGCATTAATGAAAGATCAGGTTGAGAACCTGAAAGAGAAAGGAATTAAAGCTATAGCTATTATTTCAGGAATGGGGAAACGGGAGGTAGATATAGCCCTAGATAACTGTATTTATGGGGATATAAAATTTCTTTATTTATCACCTGAAAGGCTTTTGTCTGAGCTGGTTAGAGTGAGGCTCAGACACATGCCGGTTAATTTAATTGCGATAGATGAGGCTCATTGTATTTCCCAATGGGGATATGATTTCAGACCTTCTTATTTACATCTTGCAGAACTTAGAGAAATACATCCCAATGTTCCTATTTTGGCTCTTACAGCAACTGCCACAGAAAGAGTTGCTGCAGATATTCAACTAAAATTAAACTTTAAGCAAGCTCAAATTTTTAGAAAGTCTTTTGAGCGAAAAAACCTTAGTTATCTAGTTTATAATGAAGAAAATAAACTTAGAAAACTTTTCTCTATCGCCAAAAATGTAAAAGGAACAGGTATCGTGTATGTTCGAAACCGGAGAGAAACTCAGGAAGTAGCACGGCAGCTTAACATGCAAGGAATTTCAGCTGATTTTTATCACGCGGGCCTGGATACACCTTTAAGGATGAAAAAGCAAGCCGCATGGAAAAATTCGGAGGTAAAGATTATAGTAGCCACAAATGCTTTTGGAATGGGTATCGATAAATCTGACGTTCGTTTTGTAGTTCATCTGGATCTTCCTGAAAGCCTTGAGGCTTATTATCAGGAAGCAGGAAGGGGAGGAAGAGATGAAAAAAAGGCTTATGCTGTCCTGCTTTATAATAATTCGGATGTATTTCAACTTAAAAATAGATTTGAGCAACAATATCCTTCTATTGAAGAAATAAAACAGATTTATCATCATTTGGGCAATTATTATCAGCTTGCATTTGGTGCAGGAGAAGGTTTATCATTGGAATTTGACCTGGCTGATTTTTGCAATCGATTTAAACTAGACCCATTCCGAACCTTGCATGCTCTTAAATTTTTGGAGCATGACGAATATATTGCTTTAACTGAAACTGTTTTTTTAGCCTCTAGAGTTCAGGTCCTTTCAGCTTCAGCAGATCTTTATCGATTCCAGGTTGAACAACCCACTTATGATCAGTTTATTAAGGTATTATTAAGATCATATGGTGGTATTTTTGATCAATTGTCGGCTATTAAGGAAAGCGATCTTGGTAAAAGACTTGGAATTAATAGAAATGAAGTAATAAAGATTCTTCAAAAGCTTCAAACACTTCAAATCGTTAATTATATTGAGCAAACAGATAAACCTCATTTACTATTTATTAAACCGCGTGTTGATACTTTACATCTTTTAATTGATAGAAGATATCATGAAGATCGTTATCAGATTCATCAATTACAGATTGAATCGATTATTAACTTCGCCGTAAATAATAAGTGCAGAAGTCAGCAACTATTAAATTATTTCAATGAAGCTCATGCACCCATTTGTGGTGTTTGTGATGTATGCCTAGAAAATAAAAAGGCTTCAAAAAAAGCTGGAAACACTGATGAATTAGTTAAATCGATACTCAATGAGCTAACTAAGAAACCTTTGCACCTAAGTCAATTAATTGAATCTTTGCATATTGGAAATGATAATGATAAATTAAATGTTATCCGGATGCTCCTTGATGCAGGCACTATCAAGGTAAATGGGGAGTATTATTATTTAGAAAATATATAAAGAAAAGTATAACAGGAAATCCTTAATTTTCATATTACCCTAAATTGCACAAAGGATTATATGCTGCTTTTAATCAAAAGCATAAGTTTAAGCGCCGTTAAGATCACAATTAATTAAATATAATTAGCTTGAAGATTGATTATTTTCTTTATTTTCAAATCTTATATAATTCAAATTCATCAATTTTTTAATTTGAACTTGAATTGAAATTTCTTGATCTAAAATGCGAAATAATAAAGATACCATTAAGGCTTGGGCCATGTTTGATTGGTCAAATTCTGCCTATAACCTGGTAATTACTTCAACAATTTTTCCGGCATATTATACCATCATTACTACAACCGAGCAAAATGGGGATAAGGTTACATTTTTTGGGAGTGAATTTACAAATACGGCTCTTTCAAATTATGCACTATCAGCAGCCTATCTGATAATGGCATTAATTCTACCTGTATTATCATCTATTGCAGATTTCAGAGGTAATAAAAAGGTGTTTATGATGGTCTTTACCTATATTGGAAGTTTTGCTTGTGCAGGTTTGTTCTTTTTTAAGCTCGAGACACTAGAATTAGGTATCATTTGTTTTACTCTTGCTGCAATTGGGTATATAGGAGGAGCCATGTTTAACAATTCATACCTACCTGAAATAGCTTCAGTTGATCAACAAGACAAGGTAAGTGCTAAAGGATTTGCTTACGGATATGTTGGCAGTGTTTTATTGCAAATTATTTGCTTTGTTTTTGTTTTAAAACCTGAATTATTTGGAATTACAGACCCTTCCTTGCCCGCACGTTTATCGTTTTTACTGGTTGGAATCTGGTGGATTTCGTTTTCTCAGATCCCATTTAAAAAACTTCCTGCAGGAAGCCCTAATTATAATAAACTATCTAAAATAGCTGTTAAAAGTGGGTTTCAAGAACTTGTTAAAGTATGGCATCAGCTAAAAGAAATGGCTATTCTGAAAAGATTTCTACTCGGATTCTTTTTTTACTCAATGGGAGTTCAAACCATAATGCTTGTAGCGGCTGGATTTGGTGAAAAAATTCTGAAACTGGGCACCGCTAAATTGATCTCAATCATTCTAATTATACAGCTTGTAGCGATTTTTGGTGCATTGATCATGTCATATTTTGCAAAAAAATATGGTAATATCCAGGTTATTATCGCAGTTATAGTAGTTTGGATAGGAGTATGTGTTGGAGCCTATTATATACAAAATGAAGGTCAGTTTTATGCAGTAGCTGTTATTGTGGGATTAGTTATGGGTGGAATACAATCAATCTCAAGATCTACTTATTCCAAATTTTTACCAGAAAACACACCTGATACCGCTTCATTCTTTAGTTTTTATGATGTTACTGAGAAAATGGCAATTGTGATTGGTTTATTCAGTTTTGCATATATCGAAGAATTTACAGGAAGTATGCGAAATTCAGCAATTAGTCTGGCCGGATTTTTTATTATAGGTTTATTGATTTTAGTGTCAATCTTTTTTATAAAAACAGAATCTTCGAATTCCTTAGCTAAGGATTAGTTTTTTTTTCTGAATTTAGCACTGTTTAAGAAATCACCTATGACTGTCGAATTATTTATTCCCTGTTTTATTGACCAACTTTATCCTCAGACAGCTTTTAATTCCATCAAAATTCTTGAAAAAGCTGGATGTAAAGTGGTTTATAATATAGAACAAACCTGTTGTGGACAACCAGCATACAATGCAGGTTTCTGGGAAGAAGCAAAAATAGTTGGGGGTAAATTCCTAAATGATTTTTCTGAAACTAATTATATTGTATCACCATCGGCCTCTTGTACTGGGATGGTTAAAAATTCTTTTAATGATCTGTTTACCAACACAGCAGTTCATAATAAATGTAGAGCTATTCAAAGTAATATACATGAGTTAAGTGATTTTCTCGTTAATATTATTAAAAAGGATTATTTCGGTGCTGAACTTGAAGGAAGAGCTGTTTACCATGATTCTTGTGCAGGTTTAAGAGAATGTAATATTAAAGCTGAACCGAGGCAATTATTAAGTAAAGTTCATGGACTTGAACTTGTAGAAATGAAAGATACTGATGTATGTTGCGGATTTGGTGGCACATTTGCTGTTAAATTCGATGGTATTTCAAGTGCGATGGCAGAACAAAAAGTAAATAATGCTTTAGAAATGAGTGCTGACTATATAATTTCAACAGACTCTTCATGTTTATTAAATTTGCAGGCCTATATTGATCAGCATGATCTAAAGATCAAAACAATGCATATTGCAGATGTTTTAACTCATGGATGGGGTAATGTTTAGACCTCAACGATTTTCTTTCTCAATAGCTTCATAAAATTGCTCCTCCTATTTTAGTTCCCATTTTATCCTCAAAATCCTTTATAAAATCTTATTTTTGTACTTGAAATGAAGATCACTTTGTAGATGATCATTTGATTTTTTTTTAAATTATAACTTTTAAATCATTTTGTAGATGATCAATATTACTCTTCCTGATGGTTCTGTTCGGGAGTACGAACAAGGAACTACTGCCTACCAGATAGCACTTTCTATTTCTGAAGGATTAGCGCGTAACGTTTTAGCTGCCATGGTGAATGGTGAGGTATGGGATTCTTTGCGACCAATTGAAAAAGATTCATTAGTAAAACTTTTAACCTGGAATGATGAGGAAGGAAAGGCTACATTCTGGCATTCCTCTGCACATTTGATGGCTGAAGCTTTAGAAGCATTATATCCAGGTACAAAATTCGGTATCGGCCCGGCAATTGAAACAGGCTTTTACTATGATGTTGATTTTGGTGACCGCGAATTTTCATCAGATGATTTTAAAGAAATCGAAGATAAAATCATTGAATTGGCAAAAGCAAAGTCTGAATTTTCTAGAAAAGGAGTTTCTAAGAGTGATGCCATTAAATATTTTACCGAAAAAGATGATGAATATAAACTGGATTTGATCAAAGATCTAGCTGATGGTTCAATTACTTTTTATACGCAGGGTAATTTCACTGACCTTTGCCGTGGTCCACATATTCCTAACACTGGCTTTATTAAGGCTGTTAAGCTGATGAATGTCGCAGGTGCTTATTGGAGAGGCGACGAAACCAGAAAGCAATTAACTCGTATATATGGCGTTACTTATCCAAAACTAAGTGAGCTAACCGACTATCTCCACATGATTGAGGAGGCCAAAAAACGGGATCATCGTAAGCTGGGTAAAGAGCTAGAACTTTTTGCTTTTTCTGAAAAAGTAGGTATGGGTTTGCCGCTATGGTTACCAAAAGGGACAGCACTTCGCGAAAAGCTTGTTAATTTTCTTCAAAGAGCTCAGGTTAAGTCTGGATATGAGCAGGTTATTACACCACATATTGGACATAAGAACCTTTATATTACTTCTGGCCACTATGAAAAATATGGTGCCGATTCCTTTCAGCCAATAAAAACCCCTCAAGAAGGTGAGGAGTTTTTCTTGAAACCAATGAACTGTCCTCATCATTGCGAAATTTATAAAACAAAACCTCGCTCTTATAAAGATCTTCCGGTTCGGTATGCAGAATTTGGTACAGTTTATCGCTATGAACAAAGCGGGGAGCTTCATGGATTAACTCGTGTCAGAGGTTTTACTCAGGATGATGCACATTTATTTTGTCGTCCAGATCAAGTTAAAGAAGAGTTTAAAAAAGTTATCGACTTGGTTTTATATGTATTTAAAGCATTAGGGTTCGATGATTATACCGCTCAGATCTCACTCAGAGATCCTGAAAACAAAGCCAAATATATCGGAAGTGATGAAAATTGGCAGCTTGCTGAATCGGCAATTATTGAAGCTGCTGACGAAAAAGGCTTAACCACTGTTATTGAGTTAGGTGAAGCAGCTTTCTATGGACCGAAACTTGATTTCATGGTTAAGGATGCACTTGGTAGGAAATGGCAATTGGGAACTATTCAGGTAGACTACAATTTACCTGAGCGATTTGAACTTGAATATACTGGAAGTGATAATCAAAAACACCGTCCGGTAATGATTCACAGAGCTCCATTCGGATCTTTAGAACGGTTTGTGGCGGTTTTGATCGAGCATTGCGCAGGTGAATTTCCATTATGGCTCTCTCCAGAACAATTTATAGTGCTGCCTATCTCTGAAAAATATGAGGATTATGCAAAAAAAGTTTTAGAATCGCTTAATAATTCCGATATTCGCGGGCTGATTGACTCTCGAGATGAGAAGATTGGAAGAAAGATTCGTGATGCTGAAGTTAAAAAAATACCTTTCATGCTCATTATAGGTGAGAAAGAAATGAATGAAGGCATGGTTTCTGTTAGGAGACATGGGCAAGGGGATGTAGGTAGTATGACAATTGAAGAATTTAATAATCAGTTAGTTAAAGAAATTACAATTTAAATAGAAGTATAATTTGGCATTAGGAAGACCAGGCTTTAACAGAGGACCACGCCCTCCGTTTAAAAAGAAAGAAGCAGAACATAAGATCAATGATTTGATCCGGGCACCTGAGGTGCGCTTAACTGGTGATAACGTGGAAACGGGTATTTATCCATTCAGAGAGGCTTTAGCAATGGCTATTGAACAGGATCTTGATCTTGTAGAAATTTCTCCGAATGCAGTTCCGCCTGTATGTAAGATTGTTGATTACAACAAGTTTATATACGAGCAGAAGAAAAAAATGAAGGAAATTAAGTCCAACGCAAAACAAACGGTGATTAAAGAAATCCGTTTTGGGCCTAATACCAGCGATCATGATTTTCAGTTTAAATTGAAACATGCAATTGGTTTCCTTGAAGGTGGAGAGAAAGTTCGTGCATACGTTCACTTTAAAGGTCGTGCAATCGTTTATAAAGAACAAGGAGAAATCCTATTACTAAAGTTTGCTCAAGCATTGGAAGATGTTGGTAAGGTTGAACAATTACCTAAATTAGAAGGAAAGCGCATGTTTTTAACCGTTGCTCCTAAACATATAGGTAAAAGATAATTCGTCATCCGATTAAATCGGTTTTGTTAATTTGCCCTTGTGGCATTTCGCAACTGACAATTATCCAAACAGAATAATTGATAAATAAATAAATATAGTTATGCCAAAAATGAAAACGTGTTCCAGTGCAAAAAAGCGCTTCAAGCTTACTGGGACAGGTAAAATCAAAAGAAAGAACGCTTTTAAAAGTCACATCTTAACCAAGATGAGTAACAAACGCAAGCGTGCCTTGGGTCAGACAAGTTTAGTTTCTGATGCAGATTCAGGCAACGTTAAGCGTATGCTTTGTATAGGCAAGTAATCAACAAATTAATTTAACCAGGTATCAGGTTTTAAGTTTCTGACAAGGAACACCGCTTACCAAAACACAAAACAACATGCCACGTTCGGTTAACGCAGTAGCGTCAAGAAGAAGAAGAAAAAAGGTCTTAAATTTAGCCAAAGGCTATTGGGGATCTAGAAGCAAGGTTTTTACCGTTGCTAAGAACACAGTCGAAAAAGGTTTGCAATATGCATACCGTGACCGTAAAAATAAGAAAAGAGAATTCAGAGCTTTGTGGATTCAGCGTATCAACGCTGGTGCACGTCAGCACGGACTATCGTATTCTGCATTAATGGGTAAATTAACTGCAAATGGAAATCAATTGAACCGTAAGGTTTTGGCTGATCTTGCAATGAATCATCCAGATGCATTCAAAGCTGTTATAGATACAGTAAAATAGTCTTTAATATCATATTTTTAAAAGGGAGCCAAAAGCTCCCTTTTTTTTGTGCCCTTAAGATTAGTTTAGTTATTATAGGAGCTCTTATTATAAAGCAATAAGAGTTAAAGTAAAAGAGCTATGTAGTTCATTTAGCATAAATAATACCTAATAGAAGGAATAGGTATTAAACCTGTGATTGAATTGTAAAGGTTGATATAATATTAAACTGTAATAAAATTTCGTCATCCCTGCTTGGGTCAGGAATGACGAAATCTATAGATTATTTAGTTTCAAGAACCTTAGTTACTAATGCAGCAGCTTCTTTAAGAAGAATAGCAGAGTAAACCTTTAGTCCCGATTCATCAATTAACTTTTTTGCTTCTACAGCATTAGTGCCCTGAAGACGTACAATAATCGGAACTGGAATATTTCCAATCTCTTTATATGCATCAATAACTCCCTGAGCAACACGATCGCAGCGTACAATTCCTCCAAATATATTGATTAAAATAGCTTTTACATTTGGATCAGAAAGGATAATATTAAATCCAGCTTTGACTGTTTCAGCATTTGCAGTTCCACCTACATCTAAGAAATTTGCAGGCTCACCACCGGCAAGTTTGATAATATCCATTGTAGCCATTGCAAGACCAGCTCCATTCACCATACAACCTACGTTTCCGTCAAGCTTAACATAGTTCAGATTTGATTTGCTTGCTTCTACTTCTGTTGGATCTTCTTCTGATGTATCACGCATTGCAGCAAAATCAGGATGGCGGAAAAGTCCGTTATCATCTAGGTTTACTTTGGCATCAACCGCAAGAATTTTATTATCAGATGTTTTCAATACTGGGTTAATCTCAAACATAGATGAATCAGTAGCTTCATATGCTTTATACAAAGAAGCAATGAATTTGGTCATGTCTTTGAATGCATCACCACTCAATCCCAGATTAAAGGCTATTTTACGAGCCTGAAAGCCCTGAAGGCCAACTTTTGGATCTATTTCTTCTTTAAAAATTAAATGAGGGGTGTGTTCTGCAACTTCTTCAATATCCATTCCACCTTCTGTAGAATACATGATGATGTTACGGCCTTTGGATCTGTCGAGTAAAACGCTCACATAAAATTCTTTAGTTTCACTTTCGCCAGGGTAGTAAACATCCTGTGCAACCAAAACTTTGCTAACTAACTTACCTTCTGGTCCGGTTTGTGGTGTAATTAATTGCATTCCGATGATATGACCTGCTTTTTCTCTAACTTCTTCCAGATTTTTTGCTAGCTTAACACCACCACCTTTTCCACGCCCGCCCGCATGTATCTGAGCTTTGATAACTACCCAGTCTGAATTATAATCTACTTTTAGCTTTTTAGCTGCCTCAACAGCTTGCTCAGCAGTATCGGCAACAATGCCTTCTTGAACTCTGACGCCAAAACTTTTTAATATTGCTTTTCCTTGATATTCGTGAATATTCATTTACTTGTTATTTCTCGTAAAACTACGTTTTTATTGCAAACCTGAAAATAGCAAATGCAAAAAACAAGTCTTTTTTTTGTGCTCAGACCTTACTCTAATAAACAATTTGCACATTTGCATATCAATACAGCCAAAATCTATGCTTCAGGCAAGAGGAATTAAAAAATCATACGGTAATTTACAAATCCTGAAAGGGGTTGATCTTGATGTTAAAACAGGTGAGATTATTACGATAATTGGAGCTTCAGGTGCAGGAAAAAGCACTCTACTTCATATTATTGGCACTCTTGATCATCCTGACCATGGAATAGTCAGATTGAACAATGTGGATGTTCATACACTATCAACAAAAAAATTGAGTGCATTCAGGAATGAGCAAATTGGATTCATTTTTCAATTTCATCACTTACTTCCTGAATTTACTTCCTTAGAAAACATATGTATACCGGCCTTTATAGCTGGTAAAAGTAAAAAAGATGCAGAAAATAAGGCATTTGAATTATTAGACCTACTTGGTCTCTCAGATCGTGCGAATCATAAACCCAGTGAATTGTCGGGTGGGGAACAACAACGTGTGGCAGTAGCAAGGGCTATGGTGAATAACCCCGCAATAATATTAGCTGATGAACCATCCGGAAATTTGGATTCAAATAATGCAGAAAATTTGCATCATTTGTTTGTCAACCTACGTGATACTCTAAACCAAACCTTTGTGATTGTTACTCATAATGAAAATCTTGCTAATCTGGCAGATAGAAAGGTTCTTATGAAAGATGGACAAATAATTAATTATTAAAATGTCTGTATTGATCACCGCTGCAACTAATTCAGCAGCTTTTCAACTTTCACGTATTCTCAATACTGAGGATATATGTTTTGGCTCTGATATGGATATTCCTGTTTTGGCCGGAAAAAGATTTTTAAAGATTCCCTCTAGCAATTCTTCAAGTTTTATTCATGAAGTATTAAAAATATGTCTTGATCATCAAATAGTTGAAATTTACCCACTATTGCCTGATGAAATTGTTGAATTTTCAAAATCCCGCCAGCTTTTTGAAGAATTTGAAATTAAACTTATTATTCCTTCCATAAAATGGATAGAAACAAGATTAAAAGATTCGCCATTTCTTTCAACAAATTTATTTGTCTTAATTGATGGAAAAGTATGTGCAGGGAATATTGACAAAGAGAGTATGCAGCTTTTCAATGAAGAGAATGGTGTTTTTTATTGGGAATTAAGATATAATCAGCTAATATTTGGTTCTTTTATTGTTTGATATGCTTAAATATATTGATCTAGATCACAGAAAGAAGGCTTTTATTTTTGAATTGGATGATGTTCTTTATCCTGAAAGAGATTATCTATTACAGGTATACTATCTATTTTCCAATTTTATAGAATTTACAGAGACTTTTCCTCCTGCGCTTGAACTGATTGAATTTTTCAAAAAAGCATATTTGCACCATGGTGATGATGGTATTTTTGATAGGGCGAAAGAAGTATTTGCTATTAATGAAAAATACAGAGATAATTTTGACCGGCTTTATTTTACCGCCAGATTACCTTTGAAGCTATTATTGTATTCAAATATGCTGACTCTATTACAGGAAATAGTTATTGATAGAAAAGAAATAATCATTATTACAAATGCTAAACCCGAAGTGCAGATGAATAAAATCATGCAAACAGAATGGAACGGTCTTGAAAAATATATAAAGGTTTATTATGCTCAGGAAATAAATCTGAAACCAGAGTCCGACGTATTGTCGTATATATTGAAAGAACACAATCTATTGAGGAAGGATCTTTTGGTCATTGGCAATACCTTAACTGATAAAGATTTTGCTAGTTCAAGTGGAGTGGATTACCTAAATGTCAGTGAATTTATGTAAATTGGAAGCTTATTTATTTTTTATATAAAAAACTAACCTATATAAACTTTAAGAAATATATGTCATATAAAATCAATTTGAGTTCGTTAATAAAACCGGTTATTTTCACCTTTAGTGTTTTAATTCTGGCTTCTGCTTGCAAGAAAGAGCCTAAACAAACCAATACAACCACAACAACGATAACTCCACCAGTGATCGTGACGCCTCCTACGAGAGCTGAGTTAACAAAGGATTCAATTTTTCTTTATGCCAGGGATACTTATTTCTGGAATGATGGTATGCCTACCTATGAAATATTTAAACCCAGGTCATATTCTTCAGATCAGGCTGTTCTCGATGCAATAATTAAATTGCCTGGAACAAATAAACCTGTAGATAAATATTCATTTCTTGATAATGGTGGAGTATCTACCTCACTTGGTGGAGTAAGTGGTGATTTTGGCTTCTCCGTATTTTATAATGATGATGATGGAAATTCAGCTACTCCAACAGAAGATCTTCGAGTTAAATATGTCTCACCTGGATCTCCTGCTGCTACTGTAGGGCTGAAAAGAGGCTATCAGATTACAACGATAAACGGAAGAACTGGATCTGCTCTAAGTACTTCTTTGTCAGCGAATGTGTCTTTTGTTTCTACAGCTGTATTCGGAAGTGCAACAACAGTGACTATGACGGTCAAAAAACCTGATGGCAGCAGTCAAGACGTGACCATTGCGAGAGCAACTTATGCTAACAATCCAATATTTGCAACCAAGACATTTACTGTTGGTAGTAAAAAAGTTGGATATATAGCTTACAATAGTTTTACCACCAATTCAAGAGATGGTCTTAGAGCTGCAATCGGAAAATTTCAAACTGATGGTGCTTCTGAATTAATTGTTGATTTACGCTACAATGGTGGAGGTTCTGTAGCTACTTCGGATGTGTTTACTAATCTTTTAGCGCCTGCTTCAGTAAATGGTCAAGTAATGTACACAACCTATTGGACAAAAACTATGCAAGATGGGCTTGCCAAAATATTAGTCAATCAACCTTTATTAGATGCTAATGGTAAACTTCAGACATTTACCTCTGGTGCAAATGGCAAATGGGCAACCTACGCTGATATTAATTATAAACCTACTGTTGATGCAGGAAATATTGAAAATTTTGCTAAAGAAGGTGCTGCAGAATTTAAAAAAATTTATTTCTTAGTACTTAGTGGAACGGCATCTGCGAGTGAATTAGTCATTAATAACTTGAAGGGTGTCATGCCTAATGATGTAAAATTAATTGGTCGTCAAACCTATGGTAAACCCGTTGGTTTTTTTGCAATCAATATTGACAATTTGGATCTTTATGTACCCCAGTTTGAAACTAGGAATCAAAAGAATTATGGTGGATTTTATGAAGGCTTGATAGTTGATAAAACACTTGCTGATGATGTAACTAAAGATTTTGGTGATGAGAAAGAAGCGCTTTTAGCTGCAGCTTTAGCCTATTCTGAAAAAGGATTTTTCTCAGTGAGCTCAAAGGGTAATACATTAAGCAGTCTTTCTGGAATGTCTGTTTCTGAAGAAAAAGTATTAAATCAAATCCTAGAAAAAAATAAATTTAATGGGATGATCGATGATCGACCTAGAAAGTTGAAAAAGCAATAATGAATAGCTTTTTGTAAATTTTTATGTTCTTCATTCTATTAATTATAAAGATTAATGAAAGAATTGGATTACAAAGAAAGCTCTCTAATCATAAATTAGAGAGTTTTTTTTGTTACAATCAATAATATCTAGTAAATTGGTAGATTATTAAACGTATTTTAAATTATACTATTATGAATTTGAAACTAGGCGATATTGCACCGAATTTTACTGCAAAGACATCTCAGGGTGATATCAGTTTTCACGATTATTTAGGGGATAGTTGGGCAGTGCTTTTTTCTCACCCTGCAGATTATACTCCTGTCTGCACTACTGAATTAGGAAGAACAGCTTCATTAAAAAGTGAATTTGATAAGCGTAATGTAAAAGTAATCGCCTTAAGTGTTGATTCAGTAGAATCTCACAAGGGATGGATCACTGATATCAATGAAACCCAGCATGTAGAAGTTAATTTCCCGATCATAGCTGATGAAAATAGAGAAATAGCTGAATTGTATGGAATGATGCATCCTAATGCCTCAGAAACATTTACAGTTCGTTCTTTATTCGTAATAGGACCTGATAAAAAAATTAAATTAATGATTACCTATCCTGCTTCAACAGGTAGAAATTTTGTTGAAATATTAAGAGTAATTGACTCACTTCAGTTAACAGCAAACTATAGTGTAGCAACTCCCGCCGATTGGAAAGAAGGAGAGGATGTGGTTGTAATTCCTGCTATTAAAACAGCAGATATTCCTGCTAAGTTTCCAAAAGGGTTTACAGAGATCAAACCTTATTTGCGAATGACACCGCAACCCAATAAATAATTCATAAAAAATAAAAAAGGAGTTCATTTAGAACTCCTTTTTTAGGATACAAAATTGAGGTTATTTTCATTTTCTGTTCATAAAATACCGATCAGAATAGTAGGATAGGTGTTTTAATAAACTTGCTGCTCTAGGCTGTTTTTTTTTGCTGATATTAATTATCTTTTTTAATAAACTATATAGCTAGCATAGCAGTTAATCTAAATGATTTCAATTATTTAGCTATTCGTTCACAGTTCAAGACCAATCGTTCATTTTTAGGTCCGGTACAAAATAACAAGTACTCATTACCACCATCATTGATCTTTAATTTTTTCTTGATCTCTTCTGGGCTTAAACCAAAATTTCTGCAAATAATATTAGCTTTCTTTACTTGATTTTCTTTGATAAACGCACCATAGTCCCAAGCTTTTTTCAAAATGAACTTTCTACCTGGGAAAGAGTTTAGTAATTCATTGGAGGTATATAAATGAGTATGCTGATGAATTTTATTAGTATTAAAATCACGTGTAATCAGCTTAAAACATCCTGCCTTGAGGAGTGCTGCATCAGGTTCATAGATATATTCTAATGGCTCAGAGTACTTATGGATTTGGAATTCTTTCTCTTCTGATAGTTTAAAACTATAGGTTTTTTCACCATCTCCCAATAAGGCACAAGTAATTAAGGGGTCATCGCTTTCCTGTTCTTTATCTATAATTATCAGCAATTCCTTACATTCATTTTTGATGCTGACCACATGGATTGAGTGTACCTGTTTTAATTCTTTTATTGAGGATTGAATATCAAGCAGGGGAGCCGTTTTAATTATTATGCGTGATGAATGATCCCTTAATAGTAGCAAATTACGGATGATATCGGGTTCGCAATCTTTAAGCATAAAAACCTTCTTTGAACTAATTCTTCTTGACGGATCAATATAAATAGTACTAAAAGTTTTATTTGAGTTAAGGAGATATTCTAAACCGTTTGAATGAATATAATTGATGTCAAGACCAAATAGTTTTGAATTATATTCAGCGATTTCAGAAAGATCCTGATTAATCTCACAATGGGTCACTGACGTTATTTTCATAGCAAAAAATAGAGTATCAACACCAATACCTCCAGTAAGGTCGATAAGCTCTTTACCTTGAATTAATTCTGCTTTATATTTTGCTGTAATTTCTGATGATGCTTGTTCAATGGCAATTTTAGCCGGATAATAGATGCCTTGTGTATTGAACCAGCGGGGTAGCTTAAATTCACATCTTTTTTTGCTATCTATTTGTTCAGCTAGTTCTTTTGAACTTACTAAAGCAAATGGACTCTTTTTAAGGCTTAATGTGGGAATATCAACCTGTAAGTTTTGGTGTATGAACTTCTGTACTTCGCTATCTAATATATTCTTATTCACAACTTTACCGCAAGATTATTTGTGCAGTATTCCTGCTAAATTGTTCCATCATTACAGTTCTTCCTGCTAGTATAGTTTCCAAATTATCTCTTTTAAAATGCCGTATAGTTATAAGATCTAATCCTTCATTATACTTACATTTAAACTTATCTTTCAAGACATCATATACCTTATTGAATTTAGCTTCATCCTGATTGAAGCATACAGACAAACTAAGCGCAGAACGCTGCATCATATTTAATTTGATATGAGCTTCTGAAATAATTTGTAACAGAAAAATAAGAATATGTTCATCAATGAATGAAAAATCTTTTGAAGAAATCGATAATAACATCTGATTTTGCTTGACAATTATTGCAGATAGGTCGGTATTCAGTTTGGCAGATGAGTCAATTCGGGTTCCCATTTCTTCTGGAAACAAGAATGGCCTAACAAATAATGGAACTCCAGCATTCTGTAATGGTTTTATTGTTTTGGGGTGAATAACTGTTGCCCCGTAATAAGCCATTTCCAATGCCTCAGAATAGGGGAGCTCTTCATATTTTTGTGCGTCTTTAAATAATCTAGGGTCGACATTCATAATTCCAGGAACATCTTTCCAAACGGTAAGAGATTCAGCATTTAGACAGGAAGCAAATATGGCAGCAGAGTAATCTGAACCTTCACGACCTAGCGTTGTACTGAAGTTTTCTGAAGTTCCTCCAATAAATCCCTGGGTAATAACTGTTTGCTTTTCAAGCATATTCTTTAAATAAGGCATTGAAGAACTGGTTTTATGCATATCTATCATTCCTTCCCTATAGGTGTTGTCGGTGTGAATGAAATCTCTCGCATCAACCCATTTGGTATCAATTTTATTTGCATTTAAATAAGCAGCTACAATTCTACTTGAAAGAAATTCACCTATCGAAACTATCTGGTCATAGTTAAAATCATAGTCTGGATGAGGTTCATCCTCTAGCATCCATTCTATTTCAACAAAGGTATTGGCAATTTCATCAAATACAGGATGAACTTTGGTTTCAAAAAGTTCAATCATGATGTTTTCATGAAATTGTTTTATTGATTTGAGAATTTCTTGTGCATCGTCGTTTCCTTCCACAAATGACTTGCAGAGTTTTTCAAGCGCATCAGTAGTTTTTCCAATTGCAGAAACAATGATTAAAATCTGATCACTACTATTTGTACCTACTATTTGTACCAGATTTTTAACCGATGCAGCATCTGAAACTGCAAATCCCCCAAATTTAAATACCTTAATCAATTGTTTATGTAAATTTTATAAATATTTATATAATAAGTTTTTATAAGATATTATTTAAGCTTTTTATTTGCTCTTTTGATAGCGCCACATTTAACCAACCCGCATCAAAATTGGATTGATACTTTTTGTAAAAATTTATTGCTGGTTCATTCCAGTCAAGTACTTGCCAGGTCATACCTTTGAATTCCATTTCAACAGCTTCCTGAATTAGTCTGTCAAAGATCATTTTGCCAATGCCCTTTCCTCGCATCTTATCTGTTACCAAAAGGTCTTCAAGGTACATTCTGCATCCTTTCCAAGTAGAATAACGAATATAATATAATCCAAAACCGTGAATTGTTTCATTCTCTTCAGCAACAAATGCTTTCCATACCGGATTATTTCCAAAACCAGCCTCTTGAAACTCATTAAGGCTGACACTTACTTCATCAGGAGCCTTCTCATAAACAGCAAGTTCAAAAATTAATTCCAGTAGCCTTGGGCAGTCTTCCTTAACGGCTCTTCTAATCTTTATTTCCATTATCATTCAAAATACTTTTCAATCTTTTTTATTTAGACTTTACTTGCCTTCCACCAAAGATTGTACTGCCAAGTCTGATCAGGGTACTTCCTTTTTCAATAGCTATATTATAATCACCAGACATGCCCATTGAAATCTCTTTAAATGCAGGGTCTTTTCTAAAAAATGTGTCTTTAAGACCATTGAAAAAGGTTTTTAATTCATAAAACTCTTCTTCAGTCATTTTTGGATTATCAGTTAATGTTGCTATTCCCATTACCCCGCAGATGCGAACATTCTTCAATTCTTGGAATTCATTTGATCTTAAAAATTCAATAGCCTCTGCCATATCCATTCCGAATTTAGTTTCCTCATCGGCGATCTCTAATTGGAGTAAACAATCAATAACTCTATTATTTTTTAAAGCTTGTTTATTTATTTCTTGAATTAATTTTAGACTATCTACTGAATGGATCAAATTAATAAAAGGTGCTATATATTTAACTTTATTGGTCTGCAAATGGCCAATCAAATGCCATTCAATATCTTTAGGAAGTTTTTCATGCTTTTCTACTAACTCCTGCACCATGTTTTCACCAAACAAACGATGTCCGGCTTCATAGGCTTCAAGTATACTTTCTACAGGTTTGGTTTTGGAAACTGCAATCAGCTTTACATTTCTGGTTCCTATTTCTTTCTTTATGGCTGATATATTAGCTGCAATGCTCATTAATCTGTATTTTTGATTGAATTTTTTAAAAGATAAACCTACGTGATACTATACTAATATGCAACTGTATTCTCATTATCAAATCCATATAAATTGTGATTCAAATGAAGGTATTTAAACTACTTATTTTGGGATTGTTTCTTATTGTTTCTTGCAGGGATAATGATTTGCCAAAGGATTTGATTGAAGAGCAAAAAATGATACAAATTATTGCTGATCTGCATATTATTGATGGTTATATGGCCACGCTGGTGTATACCGATTCTACCAGGATAAATGGTAAAAATTTTTATGCTACTGTGTACAAAAGTCATAAAACCACAAAAGCAGTATATGAAAAAAGTTTAAAATATTACAGTATGGATCCTGTTCGTCTGGATAGTATGTATAACCGTGTAGAAGTTTTATTAGCGAATAAAGAACGTAAACTGAACAAAATTCAGTTAAAGAATCCTGAGATTAAACAATGATATACCCCAATAATGCCGGCGAAAAGCTGGGTTTCTTTGATATTAAAGAATTGATCAAAACATATTGTCTGAGTACTATGGGTCAGCAAATGGTTGATAAAATTCAGGTAATGAGCAATTATGAGTATATAAATAAGTTTCTTCGGCAAACTTATGAATTCAAAAATATATTACAGAATGACACCTCTTTACCCATTCAAAACTTTTTCGACATCAAGACTATGGTTGAAAAGGCAAGGATTGAAGGCACCTACCTTTTAGAGGATGAGTTTTTTAAAGTCTCTTTATCTTTAGGTACAGTTTTCTCTGTAATTCAGTATTTTACAGAAAGGGAAGGTCAATATCCTAATCTGGAAGCGCTTTTTGAGCATCTTCCTATAGAAAAATCGATCATTCGTAAAATCGAACTGATCATAGATCCTAAAGGTAAAATTAAGAATAATGCCTCTTCCGAACTGATGACTATATCGTCAGGTATTGCCAAAGCAGAGCAGGAGGCTCGGAAAAAGATAGATCAGATATTCAAAAGTGCGCAGAACAATGGCTGGACTGCTGATGGTAACTTAACTATTCGCGATGGTAGATTATGTATTCCGGTACTTTCTGAAAACAAAAGAAAAATAAAGGGATTTATTCATGATGAATCTGCGTCTGGTCAAACAGTGTATCTTGAACCTGATGAGGTATTTCATTTGAATAATATCATTCGTGATCTTGAATTTGAGAGAAGAAGAGAGATTATTAAATTACTGGTTCAATTAACGGATGAATTAAGGCCATACGTGCCATTATTATTATCCTATCACGGTTTACTTACCAAACTTGATTTTGTTAGAGCAAAGGCTCTGTTTGCAATTAATATTGAGGCAGAAATGCCTGTTTTAATAAAAGAAGCTGAAATCGAACTGATCAATGCCAGACATCCATTATTGTTTTTGAACTTTAAAAAAGAAAAACAAACCGTTGTTCCACTGAATATTAAAATTGACGATGAGGAAAGGGTGATTGTAGTTTCGGGCCCCAATGCAGGAGGTAAATCTGTTTGTATGAAAACGGTAGGTTTACTTCAAATTATGGTACAGTCTGGACTACTCATTCCAGCCGATGAACGTTCCAAAGTCGGAATTTTTAAGCAGATATTTGCGGATATTGGTGATGATCAATCAATTGAAAGTGACCTAAGTACCTATAGTGCTCATCTTTCAAAAATGAAGTATTTCATAGATTTTGCGAATTCAAATACTCTGGTTCTTATTGATGAATTCGGTACGGGTACAGATCCTCAGTTTGGTGGTCCGATTGCTGAAGCAGTACTTGAAAATTTGAATAAAAAGAATGTAAGAGGGGTTGTTACCACTCATTATTCCAATTTAAAAACCTTTGCGAATTCCACGCCAGGGCTCGAAAATGCATCCATGTTATTTAATAATGAAAAGATGCAACCACTTTATATTCTTTCACTTGGCAAACCGGGAAGTTCATATGCTTTTGAAATTGCCCAAAAAATTGGATTAAGTACAGAGGTGTTGGAATCTGCTAAGCGCAAGATTGGAACTTATCAAAAGAAGGTTGATACCTTGCTTGTAGATCTTGAACGAGACAAAAAAGAATTGATTGATGCACGAATTTCAGTAGAAAAAAAGGAACAAAAGGTTAAAACTTTGCTGTTAGAAAATGAACAATTAAAAGCTTATCTAGAAGAAAACAAAAAACTTATTCTTAAAGATGCTAAAATTGAAGCTCAAAGTATCATTAAAAATGCCAATAAGCTTATTGAAAACACAATTTCTGAGATCAAACAAAGTAAGGCTGATAAAGTCTCAACTCAAAATCTGAGACAAAATTTAGAGCAGGAACTTAAAAAGCATGAAATTAAGGATAATAAAACTCCAAAAAATCAGCAAACTGAAGATTTGAAAAAGGGTGATTGGGTTAAGTTTTTAGATTCTGATAATATTGGGCAGGTTATGGAAATTGCCAGAGATAATGTAATTCTTGCCTTGGGCGATCTACGTTCAGTTGTTAAAATAAGCAGAGTTGAAAAAGTTTCTAACAAATCTGTTCCAAAAGAGATCAGAAAATCTCATAGTACTGATCTAACAGAAAGTTTTTCTACCTTCAATACCGAACTAGATTTGAGAGGAATGAGAGGAGATGAAGCGCTATATGAGATTGAAAAATACCTAGATAGGGCTGTAATGTTAGGTTTATCTGGTTTAAAGATCATTCATGGAAAAGGTGATGGTATACTAAGAAAACTTATACGGGAATATTTACGCAAATATCCACAAGTGAGTCATATTGAAGATGAACATGCCGATAGAGGAGGAGATGGGATTACTTTTGTTTATCTCAAATAGTGTTTTGTTATTTCATATAATTAATAAAAACAGGTATCATGGAAAAGAATGTCAAATTATTAAAAATGCTTTTTCTGATAGTAATAATTAGCTGTAAAAATTCTTCAACGATACCTAAAAACTCTGTTTATTATAGGGTATAAAATATCTTGAAGAATCTTAGCTTTTGATAATTTCGTTACCAAACCAATAATTATGATCAATAAAGTTGTTGCGAATGCCGATGAGGCTATTCAAGATATTACCAGTGGCATGACACTAATGCTGGGTGGTTTTGGTTTATGTGGTATTCCTGAAAATTGTATTAATGCCTTGGTTAACAAGGATATAGATCAGCTTACCTGTATTTCAAACAATGCAGGTATTGATGATTTTGGCATTGGATTAATGCTTAAAAAACGACAGGTTAAAAAGATGATATCTTCTTATGTTGGTGAGAATGCGGAGTTTGAAAGACAATTATTGAGTGGGGAATTGGAAGTTGAACTCGTTCCACAGGGAACTTTAGCTACACGTTGTATGGCTGCAGGATACGGAATGCCAGCTATTTTTACTCCTGCTGGTGTTGGAACAGAAGTTGCAGAAGGGAAGGAAACTCGAAACTTTAATGGTAAAGAATATTTAATGGAGATGGCATTCGATGCAGATTTTGCACTAGTTAAAGCTTGGAAAGGAGACACTGCTGGCAACCTGATTTTTCGTTCTACCGCACGTAATTTTAATCCTGTCATGGCTATGGCTGGAAAAATAACAATAGCAGAAGTAGAGCATCTTGTTGAAATAGGCGATCTTGATCCTGATCAAATTCATACACCAGGTATTTATGTACATCGAATATTTGAAGGAAAGGACTATGAAAAAAGAATTGAACAACTGACCATACGTGAAAAGTAGTTTTATTTGAAAGGTTTGGTCTGTTGGAACCTATTTGACAAATAATTTTCTAATTATATATTATAATTAATTCGTGCCGTCTAGATATCGACAATTGGGTTAATAAACAAAACGATAGTTTAAATGCTTGATAAAACAGGAATTGCTAAGCGTATAGCAAAAGAAATAAAGGATGGATATTATGTCAATCTTGGCATTGGTATTCCAACTTTAGTTGCAAACTATATTCCAAAAGGTATAAATATAGTTCTCCAGTCTGAAAATGGATTATTAGGTATGGGGCCTTTTCCTTTTGAGGGTGAAGAAGATTCTGATTTGATCAATGCAGGTAAGCAAACTATAACAACATTGCCTGGTTCGTCAATCTTTGATTCTGCATTGAGCTTTGGTATGATCCGTTCCCAAAAGGTAGACCTTACCATTCTTGGAGCAATGGAGGTTTCAGAGTATGGTGATATTGCAAACTGGAAAATACCTGGCAAAATGGTTAAAGGGATGGGCGGTGCAATGGATCTGGTTGCTTCAGCTAAAAATATCATTGTAGCCATGCAGCATGTAAACAAAGCGTGTGAAAGTAAATTATTGGCTGAATGCTCTCTGCCTTTAACCGGTGTGAAATGTGTAAAAAAAATAGTTACAGAATTGGCAGTTCTAGAGATAGCCAATGAAGGTGGATTCAGATTGCTAGAGCGTGCACCAGGCGTTTCAGTAGAAGAGATTAGGATAGCAACCTTAGGAAGACTAATAATTGAGGGTGAAATTCCCGAAATGCAGCTATAATTCGATTCCTAAACAAGTACGTTTGCACGTAAATTTCCTGAAATCTCACTAGTGATCTTAATAATATCTTCTGCAACATGAGTATTATTAGTAATAATCTTATCGCATAGTTCTTTATGAGGTAAAAGATAATCGTTAAACGCAGGCATGACATGATTATTCCATTTATAAAGCACATCATCTTCAGGATATCCACGTTCTATGAGGTCGCGCTTTAGACGTCTTTGCAATGCGATATCTTGATTGGTATCAATGAAAATCTTTAGATCTATTATTTCGGCAATTTCTTTGAAATGAAGAATAAATAAACCTTCAACCATTACAATAGGAGCTGACTTAATTTCTAAAAGTTTAGGTTCAGCATCTGGATTATTGAAAGTGTATTCTTTTTGATGAACAGTTTCTCCATTAATCAGTCTTTTAATATCAATTAAAAACTGATCATTATCAATTGTAGATGGCTGATCGAAGTTGTAAAGCTTGTTTTCTTCAGCGGTCATGTTATGACCTACCCTAAAGTAATAATCATCCTGCGATAAAAGGCATACTTCATGTTCCTTAAAATGATTTAGAAAGCACTTTAAGAAGAATGTTTTTCCGGAACCACTTCCTCCTGCAATACCAATAACAAATGGTTTTTTACTCATTAGGAACACCGTAAATTAAGATTGCTTGAAATCTTTTGTCTAAAGCTCCAATTAAATCAGCAGTAGCTTTAGTAAGTATAATAATTGCATCTTTTGATGATTCATTTTGAGTAAACTTTCCAACAACTTTTGCAAAGGTACTTTTGCCTGTCATAGGATTAGTTATTTTGATAACTGTGCCGATAGGAGCGGTTTGATGAAGAGCCAGCATTTTAGTCCTGTCCAGATTTTCATCTTCAATCCAAATTGCAAGCCCTTTTTCATTCACTTCCCGAAGTCCATATCTGGCAACGGGTAATTTTAACCTCTCGCTAGCGCTTTTGCTACTGTCTACTGGTGTAGGAACACTTATTGGATCTAACTTAGGGACATCAAGTGGAATTAAAGGTGGAGGAGCTAGCTGTTCGGCTGATGCAGAACCAAGGGGTACCTTGATCATTTGCCCTATCGAAAGATTATTGCTTGAAAGATTGTTTAGTGTCTTGAGAACTTCAACGGTCGTGTTAAACTTTTTTGCTATCGCAATTAAATATTCCCGGGGGCCAACCTTGTAATCAATCACCGATATTTTGGCTAAAGTGTTTGATTCTTGTTTATTGTCAGCATTTATGATCTTAGATTCTTCAAAAGGTCTTTCTGTAGGAACTCTTAGTATGGTACCGATTTGTAATGACTTATTACTATTGAATTGTATCACAGATTGTGGCGTAACATAATATTTCCGTGCAATCGAATAATAAGTTTCTTTAGCCTCAACTTTATGAACTATATTTTTTTTACCATTGAGGTTTTCAACGCTTATAGAATCTATAGCAGCGCTTGCATTACCTATAAAAAGGGCAAAGAAAATTGATAAAACTAAATGTCTCAGCATTTATTTGGTTTTAAAACTTGTGCAATTATACAAAATATGAAACGATTTCATTCTTATTTTGGACGTATAACAAACGATTGTTAGCTATAAAAAACGACTCAGGTTGTAGTTTTTCTATACCATCAATAATAATATCATCTATAAAAATTCTATCATCCTGGTAAACAACTAGCCTCTGCTGCATATTATTTTCCGTTTTTTGGTGAAATGAAACTAGGGATAGACCATCTTTATGTAAAACAGAAATTTGGCCAATAATTAGACCATGCTTAATAAAGTCTGGCAAAACATAAGATTCAAAAAGATCAGGAAATAAAAGATCACTAGTTCTAATTGGACTATTTTCTTGTTTAATACTATTTTCAGCATTTAGATGATTGATCCACAAATACTTTCTTGGATAAATCTTTGGATCATAAACCTGTAGTCCTAATGAATCTGCCTGATTGAATGAAAAATTGTAACGTTCCCAAAGAATATCACCAGTTAAAACATTTATTGAAATCAATCCCTTAGATTCCGGATTTTCTGCATGTTCGTTAACCGTTAAAATTAGATTTTCTTGAGCTGCATATTCAAGATTTAGATTCATAGGCTCTAAGTAAGACCGCTCTTTGAAAAATATCTTTCCAGTCTGAATATCTAAAACAGTAAAGGATACATTTCTAGATTCCAATTGACGACTTTCTATAGCGATATATCCATTTTCCTCATGAATACGAATCTTCCATATTAAACCCTTGAATTTTTCGGAAAAAACCTGCTTCAAATGTCCTTCTTTAAATGCCATCAAATACAAAAGTACATCAATTTATGCTTCAATAAAATTCGTATAAGGTAGTTGATCTATTTTATGAAGAAGAAATAGTTTGCCTAGCAGCGCATATGTAATTGATTAAAACCGTCTCCCAATGGTAAGAAAAACATTGTTTCTTGTATTATTAATTGAGGCCATTGGACTATTACCTGGGTTCAAAGTGTATGGTTTAATATCAGAATGATAAACCATTTGCTGATAGGTCATATCTACATAAATGTTGTTAAAACGATATCCCATACCGCCACTATAGGTGCTAATTTTAAACTTGTTATTATCCAGTGCTTTATACGGATTGCCCTGAACACCATATCCTGCTCTAAGCATTAGTTTATTAATCTTATATTCTGCACCTAGACGATAGTTTATAGCGCTTTTATAATTATTTAAAACTTCTCTGTTATTATCTATTATTACTTCTGGATCGTCGTAATTGGGTGCTGCAGAAAAGTTTATAGTGGAATAATCTACATAGTCAACATCGGCCGATATAAATCCCTGGTTATTTATAAATATTCCAATTCCACCACTTATTTTTAGAGGTGTTCTTAAATTGTAAACAAAATCATAAGTCTTATCTTTATTCAAAAATTGAGAATCTACTTTTGTTTTACCATATTTAGTATCTAGACCTTCAGAATAGCTATCGTTTATACTGTACCAAGTTGGTGATT
>CANKAT010000031.1 GCA_947479815.1 Sphingobacteriaceae bacterium | reverse complement strand
TCTGTTGTCTGTTATCTGTTATCTGTTGTCAGAAAAAGCAGGAAATCTCAAATGAGCAGTATGCAGTCCTTGTTCTTTGATCTTGGTTCTTGACTCTTGATTCTTGGTTCCATTTTCAGTTATCTGTTGTCTGTTGTCAGTTGTCAGAAAAAGGGAGTAAATCTCAAATGAGCACTGAATTGTCCTTTGTCTTTGATCCTTTGTCTTGGTTCTTGGTTCTTGGTTCCATTTTCAGTTGTCTGCTGTCTGAGGTAGGAGGCAAGAGGTCTGAGGTAGGAGGTGCTGCTATGAAATGAAGCTAAATTATCTCAATACTCAATACGCTATACTCAATACTAAAAAAGATGTTGTCAGTTGTCTGTTGTCAGAAAAAGCAGGAAATCTCAAATGAGCAGTATGCAGTACTTGTTCTTTGATCTTGGTTCTTGACTCTTGATTCTTGGTTCCATTTTCAGTTGTCTGTTATCTGTTATCAGTTGTCTGTTATCAGAAAAGGGAGTAAATCTCAAATGAGCAGTATGCAGTCCTTGTTCTTTGATCCTTTGTCTTGGTTCTTGGTTCCATTTTCAGTTATCTGTTGTCTGTTATCAGTTGTCAGTTGTCAGAAAAAGGGAGTAAATCTCAAATGAGCAGTATGCAGTCCTTGATCCTTGTTCTTTGATCTTGGTTCTTGGTTCTTGGTTCCATTTTCAGTTGTCTGTTATCTGTTGTCAGTTCTCAGTTGTCAGAAAAAGGGAGTAAATCTCAAATGAGCAGTATGCAGTCCTTGTTCTTTGATCCTTTGTCTTTGTTCTTTGATCTTGGTTCTTGCATCTTGACTCTTGCTTCTTTGTCTTATCAAGTATTCCTGTATTTTTGAATTAATTATGACAAGTAAACTGCCTCCTGCACTAGTTCGATCTTTAAAAGAAAACTATTCTATTGAAGATGAAGAATTTATTGCAATACATACGACTGGAGAACAGCTGACCTCTATAAGACTAAATCCGTTCAAGCCTTCTCAATCTTTTGCAAATTCTGAGCCAATTCCTTGGTGTATCAATGGCAGATATCTTACTGAACGTCCTTCATTCACAGCAGACCCTTTATTTCATGCAGGCTGTTATTATGTGCAAGAGGCTTCGTCGATGTTTCTGGAGCATGTTCTAAAAAATACTGTTGACCTATCAGAAAACTTAAAAGTTCTTGATCTGTGTGCCGCACCGGGTGGAAAAAGTACTTTAATTAGCTCATTATTAACTAAAGAAAGCTTATTACTGGCCAATGAGATCATCAAAACTAGGGTGCCTGTACTTTGCGATAATCTGAACAAATGGGGGCCAGAGAATACATTTGTCAGCAATAATGACCCGAAAGACTTTAAAAGACTCGAAGGTTATTTCGATGTAATAATAGTTGACGCACCCTGTTCTGGCTCAGGCATGTTCAGAAAAGATCCTGCAGCAATTAATGAATGGTCGGAAAGTGCAGTTCAACTTTGCAGCCAAAGGCAACAGCGCATACTTGCCGACGTGATTGAATCATTAAAACAAAACGGGACGCTCATTTATTCTACCTGCTCCTATTCTAAACAAGAAAATGAAGAAATATCGGACTGGCTTGTTGAAACTTTCGAACTGGAAAGCATCAGAATACCACTAGAAACTGAATGGGGAATCGTGGAAACACAATCTGATGATCATCAATGTTATGGATACCGATTCTATCCTCATAAAGTAAAAGGAGAAGGATTTTTTATTGCTGCTTTCAGAAAAAAATCAATAAGTGCATTCCCGCAGATTAGGAGAGCCAGAGAAAATACAGTCAATGTAAAGAACAAAGAAATTATTAAAAGATGGCTGATCGATTCTCCCGAGATCAGATTAATAAATCTGCAAGAGGAGTTTTTTGCTATTCCTGCCAGTCTTGAAGCAGACTTATCCTATTTGCAATCCAGGCTTTATCTCAAAAAATCAGGCATTAGAATAGGTAAGGTAATGGGGCAAGACCTGGTTCCAAATCATGAGCTGGCAGTAAGCCTCTTGAATAACCCTAATGTTCACCGGATCAACCTAGGCCATGACCAATCGATATCCTTTTTAAAAAGAGAAGAGCTGCGACTGGAATCAGATCACCGAGGCTGGGCTTTGATGTGTTATAAAGATCAACCCCTAGGCTGGGCCAAGATTCTGGATAAGCGACTGAATAATTACTTTCCAAAAGAGTTGAGAATTGTGAATCAGAAAATTAATTAAAGCGGTATTTGTCGAATTGGGCTGATTAGTGCAGACAAAATTTCGCAATTTAGTAGTATGAAAAAAATATCGATAGCTTTTATTTTAAGTATTTTACTTACCTCATGTCAAGTAAAAGAGGACATTAAAGTTGTTCCCATTCAATTTAAGAATATTCTTATACTCGGCAATAGCATAACAAAACATCCACCTGGACCTCAAGTTGGTTGGTATGGGAATTGGGGCATGGCTGCCAGTGTTCAAAGTAAAGATTTCTCGCACATCATTGGCACAGCATTAAAAGCCCAAATGACTCCTGTAAATATAAGCGACTTTGAAATGTCTCATACAGTATTTGATTTGAAGAACCTAGAAAAGTATTTTGTGCAAACTCCTGACCTGATAATCATTAAATTAGGTGAAAACGTTTTGCAAACAACCGATTTTGATAAGTCATTCACAAAATTTATATCATACATAAAAGAAAAGGCTCCTAATGCAAAAATTGTAATCGCTGGTACTTTTTGGCAGAATGACCCTGTTAATAAGGTATTGATTGCTGAATCTCAGTTAAGGAAGATACCTTTTATTAAATTACAGCAATTGGATACACAGATTAACAAATCATTCATTGGAGAAGAGGTAATTGGCGCAGATGGCTTAAAATATAAAGTTACTGATCAGGGTGTCGCTAATCATCCTGGAGATGTGGGAATGAAGAACATTGCAGATCTGATTCTTACTAAAGTAGATTCAATTTCAAAAGGTGGATGGTAAGATAACTATAGATTTTTGCATATTCTTTCTAGCTGCGAACCTTTTGAACGGTTTATGCTATAATTTTTAATCCTACAAAACAGAGAAGTTTTCATTTATACCACAAACCCAATTCGCTAATTGCAATTTATTTTAACCTACCATTGATTGTTATCTTCAATTTTGCGCATTAGAGCACAGAACTAATTAATCTAATCATGGAAAATAATCACTAATTCCAAAAAACACTAAATTTTATTGATCAGATTTTTTACAGCTCAAACACTAGTTCAACATATCTAATATTGACCCGTTGAAAGTAAAACCAATGTGCAAGCCTCTGTACATTCTATCCCCTGCACTTTTGCCAATTCTTCAAGCTCGGGGTTTTCGGTGCCGGGATTAAATATAATTCTCTTTGGCTTAGATTTCAGGATGTAGTCATAATAAGAAATCTGATTATCCGGCCCCAGATATAGCGTAATTGTATCCAGATCCTGATGAATGGTTTCGGGCATTTCAATTGGTACACCTGCAACCTCTCCCGGCTTCATTCCTACATTCACGATCACATGACCCTGCTCAACCAAACGATGTGCCGCAAGGTTGGAATAGCGTGACGGATTGGTACTTGCTCCTAAAATGAGTGTCTTCTTCATATCTTTTTATTTTAGGTCATTATTAATTCAGTTTTTTGAAAGCAGCATCCGCGCAGTTCATCCCATCAATTGCAGCAGAAACTATGCCGCCTGCATAACCTGCCCCTTCTCCACATGGAAATAGCCCCAAAAGCTGAGGATGTTGCAAGGTTTCTTTATCTCTCGGAATTCGTAATGGTGAAGATGTTCTAGATTCCACACCAACCAAAATGGCTTCATTTGTATAATAGCCATTCATTTTTTTACCAAATACCGGCAATGCCTTCTGTAATCTTTTGCGGATAAATTCAGGCAATACGGATGCCAAATCAGCAGACCTTGTTCCGGGAATATAAGAATTTCTTGGCAGATCTGTAGATAACCTGTTATTCACAAAGTCAACCATACGCTGAGCTGGCGCGACCAATTGACCACCTCCTGCATTGAATGCAAGCTGTTCGATCTCGGCCTGAAACTTCAGCATTTTAAACGGATCCTCAATGCTCCCAGGAACATCCTCCATATTGATCTGAACTACTGTTCCTGAGTTGGCAAACGGATTATTCCGTTTAGATGGTGACCAACCGTTGACCACAATTTCGTTCTGATCAGTAGAACATGGCGCAATAATCCCTCCGGGGCACATGCAAAAAGAAAATACCCCTCTATTATCAACCTGTTCTACTAAACTATAATAAGAAGGAGGTAAATAAGGCCCCCGATCGCTGCAATGATACTGAGCTTGGTCGATGATTTCTTGAGGATGTTCGATCCTTACGCCAAGGGCAAAAGGTTTAGCCTCAATTAATATATTGTGTTTCTCTAACAAAAAATATATGTCGCGAGCTGAATGTCCGGTTGCAAGTATAACACTTTCAGCCTCAAACTTTTTATCGCCAACTAGAACTCCTTTTAGCGTATTTCCAGAAATTATCAAATCTGTCACACGACAATCAAAATGAATTTCGCCGCCGTCATTTAGAATTCTATCACGAATTGATACAATGATATTAGGAAGCTTATTAGTACCGATATGAGGTCTTGCATCAATTAATATATCTGTTGTAGCACCATGGGATACAAATGTTTTTAATACATATTGAATGTCGCCACGTTTATTGGACCGAGTATATAATTTCCCATCCGAATAAGTGCCTGCACCGCCTTCGCCAAAGCAATAATTTGAATCGGGATCAATGATACCTTCTTTATTAATTAAAGCAAGGTCTCTCCTACGTTGCTTGACATCCTTTCCCCGCTCTATAATAATAGGTTTAAGTCCAATTTCAATACATCTTAAAGCAGCAAATAAACCGGCAGGACCAGCCCCGATTATTAAAACCGGCTTTTTGTCGCTGACATTTTGATAAGATTCTGTAATTATTTCAGGTTCAAAAACTTCATCAATAAAAACATTTAACCTTATTCTGAATACTACTTTTCGGCTACGTGCATCGATTGAACGCTTAAGAATTTGCACGTTTTTTACGCGTTCAAGGCTGATATTTAATAACTTACATGCTGAGTCTCTGATGAAATTCTCATCATCAGAATGTTCCGGGAGGAGGACCAGTTCAATTTCTTTGATCATATTTTTTGCCGGGTATTATCCTGGATATGTAACAAAGGTATGAAAATTGATTCCTATAGTGTAAATTTATAGTCTATAGAAAACTTAATTAATTATGAAAAAAATAGTATTGAATATCATTGGATTCTTCGCAGTGCTTTCATTAAGCTCTTGCGGATATAACAGTATGGTTAAATTGGATGAGCAGGTAACTTCACAATGGGCTCAGGTAGAGAATGTGTACCAACGCAGGGCGGATCTTATTCCAAATCTAGTAAACTCTGTAAAAGGAGCTGCGAATTTTGAGAAAGAAACTTTAACTCAAGTTATCGAGGCACGTGCCAAAGCTACTTCAGTTAATGTAGATCCGACCAAACTTACTCCAGAATCAATCGCGCAATTTCAGGCAGCTCAAGGGGCTATAAGCCAATCTTTAGGACGCTTACTGGCAACTGTTGAAGCATACCCTGAACTAAAAGCAAATCAGAATTTCCTTGAGCTTCAGGCACAATTGGAAGGATCTGAAAACAGAATTACTGTTGAGCGTCAAAAATTCAATACAGTAACACAAGAGTATAACTCTTCAATCAGAACGTTCCCAAATAACCTGACTGCAGGTATGTTTGGATTTAAAACCAAAGGATATTTCCAGGCAGAAGCCGGTGCAAATAAAGCTCCAAAGGTTGAGTTTTAAGTATAACTAACCTTATTTATTCATTAACACTGATCGCCGGAATCTGATTCCGGCGATTTAAATTTAAGCCATGTCAATTTTTAGTGAAAAAGAGCAACAGCTTATCAGTGAGGCTGTTGAATCAGCAGAACGATTCACATCAGGAGAGATCCGAATATGTGTTGAGAAGACTTGCAGCGAACCGGTTCTGGATCGTGCTGCAACCTATTTCAAAAAACTTGGAATGGACAAAACAGCTCAAAGGAATGGCGTTCTGATTTATATTGCTACTCAGGACAAGCAATTCGCGATAATTGGTGATGCAGGTATCAATAAATTAGTTCCACATGATTTTTGGGATAGTACCAAGGATGCAATGTTAGGCTATTTTAAGGAAGGAAATATGACTGGCGGAATCATTGCAGGTATAAAAATTGCCGGTGAACAGCTCCAAACATTTTTTCCATACCTTGATGGGGATGTGAATGAATTACCTAATGAGATCACTCAGATGGATGGTAAATAGTGAAATTTATAATTCAATAAAGCTTCAAATGAAATTTAAACACCTAATATCTACAGTCGTATTTCTATTTCTAAGTGTAATGCTTCTGGCACAAACTTTTCCGGAAAAGCCTAATCGACTTGTGAATGATTACACCCAAACTCTTTCACCAGACCAGATCAATCAACTTGAGCAAAAATTAGTTGCCTTTAATGATTCAACAAGCACACAAATTGCGGTAGTACTGATCAAATCACTAGAGGGTTACGATGTAGCAGATTATGGTGTTAGACTGGCAGAAGCATGGGGAATTGGAGGCGCAAAAAATAATAATGGAGTATTATTGCTAGTCTCACTTGGCGATAGAAAAGTAACCATTCAAACGGGCTATGGCGTAGAGGGGGCATTACCTGATGCGATCACCAAAAGAATTATTGAACGTGAGATCACTCCAAATTTCAAAACTGGCGACTACTTTTCAGGCCTAGATCAAGGTACAAATGCAATCATTTCGTACACAAAAGGTGAATATAAAAACGATGCTCCTAAGAAAAAAGGGAGGAAAAGCGGAAGTGGAATTGGATTTATAATCATCATGATCATTATCATACTCCTTGCAATCAAAAAAGGTGGAGGAGGAAGTGAAGTAATTGGCGGTCGTGGAAGTGCAAGTCCTTTTTGGTGGCTATTAATGGGTTCACAGCTTGGAAGAGGTAATAGTGGTGGGTTCGACGGATTTTCTGGTGGCGGCGGTGGATTTGGTGGTGGCGGCGGATTCGGTGGATTTGGTGGCGGAAGTTTTGGCGGTGGGGGATCTAGTGGTAGCTGGTAGTTGAGGGAAAGGTTAAAGCTGAAAGGTTAAAGCTAAAAGCGGAAAGCTAAAAGGGGAAAGCTGAAAGGGGAAAGAAAGAAGGGAGAAATTTCTCATAGAAGGGTTAATTACTCTTAGGATCAGGTAATGCAAAGGCAACATAACTATCGCCTGATTTTGTACCCAATTTACCACCTCCGCAAGCGATTACCAGGAATTGCTTGCCATTGATCATGTAAGTAGCAGGACTGGCAAAGCCTGCCGCAGGTAATTTAGATTCCCAAACCATTTTACCAGATTTTTTATCAAATGCTCTTATTTTTTCATCCGGAGTGGCTGCAATAAACACCAAGCCCCCCTTTGTAACTACTGGCCCGCCATAATTACGTGACCCAGTTATTCCCAAGCCTCTTTTTATTAATTCTGCATATTCACCCAAAGGCACTTTCCACAGAAGCTTTCCGCTATTCAGATCTACGGCATTTAAGGTGCCCCATGGAGGTTTGATGCCAGGATAACCATCCTTATCCACAAAACGATCATAGCCTTTCATGATGAATGGGATCTGACTTTTCTTAGTTACCACAGTCTTGAGAACAGTATTTTTTTCTTTGTATCCAGCTTCCATTTGCAGTAAAAATGCAATCACTGATTTTTGTTCTGATTCAGGCACATGCTTAAATGAAGGCATTCTGTTCCGGCCTTGTTGAATAATTTGGCTTAACTGTATTACATTATACTTCTTCTTCAAATTCTGCAAAGAAGGATATTCGGTTCCGCTGCCCTTTAATTCGGGGCCATGACAACTGATACAATGTTTATTATAAACTGCTCTACCAGGTGTAATGCCTGACCCTTCTGTTTGCGGAGCATCAAGCATAATCTGTGTTGAGGGCACTTCATTGCTATTGACATAAAGAATCTTAGTTTCCATATCCACTGCAGCACCTCCCCATTCACCACCTCCTCCAAAATCAGGAAACATCCAGTTACCCTCTTTAGATGGAGGGGTAAACTGTTTTCTATTTTTGATCTGAACATATCTTTCAGTCAATTCTCTTTGGGTTTCAGGGCTGATGTTACTGATATCTTCAGGGCCGAATTTCTGTCTTGAAAATGACTCTGGGAGTGTTGGTATCGGCTGAGTTGGCCAGGGTTTTTCACCGGGAAGGGCTTCTTGAGGAACCGAAACTTCAGGGATTGGAAAAATAGGCTTCCCGTTTGAGCGATCAAGTAAATAAATATAGCCATGCTTAGTGATCTGGGCCAATGCATCAATGTTTTTTCCATTATTATTTACTGTAATCAGATTGGGAGCTGCTGGTAGATCGCGATCCCAAAGATCATGGTGAACTACCTGATAATGCCAGATATACTTTCCAGTAGCAGCGTCTAGAGCAATAATACTATTCGCAAAAAGGTTTGATCCTTTACGGGTACCACCATAAAAGTCAGGAGATGCTGTACCAGTTGGCACATAAACTATACCTCTCTCTTCATCGAGCGACATACCCGTCCAGTTATTTGCACCCCCGATATTTTTCCATGCTTCCTTATCCTCCCAACTATCATATCCAAATTCACCTGGCTGAGGGATGGTATGAAATATCCATTTACGTTTTCCTGTTCTGACATCAAATGCTCGGACATGACCTGGCAAGGCATCAGCATCTTCAGAAAGACTCATCCCAACAATTAAAAGATCTTTAAAAATTACCCCCGGAGTTTTAAGGAGCAAAGATCCATCCTGCGATTCAGGGATGTCAAGACCTTCCTTCAATTCAATCGATCCCCCATTTCCAAAATCTTTAATGGGCTCACCATTTATTGCATTCACTGCATAAAGTTTAGAGGCAGCGCCATAAAAAATACGTTTATCGGTTCCCTTTTCATCTTGCCAATACATTAATCCGCGGTTTATTCCAAAACCCAATTTCTCAACTGAGTTTGCTGAAGGATCAAAAACCCATTTTTGTTTTCCGCTTGTTGGATCTAAGGCAAATAACTTGAATTTTGAACTAGTTAAATACAATGTTCCATCGATAACGATCGGATTACACTGCATCTCACTTCGGTTGGCAGTATCTTTATCGCCTGTATTAAAAACCCATGCCTGCTTTAACTCCGAAACATTCTCTACATTGATTTGATCAATAGACGAATATCGGTTAGCATCTTTAGTTCCACCATAATTCGCCCAGCCAGAATAATCATCAGATACTGAGTTTGAACAGGAAGAAAAGAGAATGGTGCTAAGTACTAAAAGGTATAATGTTTTCATTTATTATTTCAGAGGAATGATAAAGCAAATACAAGAAGCAATTAAGGAATAAATGCGAATAAAAGCAAGTAAATAGTTAATATTCAGGAAATTACTAAATAAAAAATCTCATATACCAGTACTAAAATTTGGCCTATGAGATCTTAAAAGAGGGAATAAAATTGAGCTTAAAAGAGCAATTAGCTCATTTTTAGTTTCTTTTGAATATCGGCTACATAGCCTTTGAATTTTTTGTCTGTATCAATTAGATCATCTACCGTTTGACAGGCGTAGATCACTGTTGAGTGGTCACGTCCACCAAAGAAAGCACCAATTGACTTTAATGAAGTTTTAGTATGAAGCTTTGCTAAGTACATTGAGATTTGACGAGCCTGAACAATTTCGCGTTTTCTAGTTTTAGATTTCACCATTTCGATAGGAACCTCAAAATACTCGCATACAAGTTTCTGAATATATTCCATTGAAATCTCTTTACTTGAATTCTTGATGAAATTCTTAAGCATTGATTTAGCCAAGTTCAGATCAATTTCCTTTTTGTTGAGCGTAGATTGAGCCAATAGCGATACCATGGCACCTTCGAGCTCCCGAACATTATTGTCGATATTATGAGCAACATATTCAATTACTTCAGAAGGAAGTTCAATTCCATCAAAATACATTTTTTTGTTAAGAATAGCCATTCTAGTTTCAAGATCAGGGATCTGAAGGTCGGCTGATAAGCCCCATTTGAAACGAGACAATAAACGTTCTTCTAGCCCGGATAGATCTTTAGGTGCTTTGTCTGAAGTAATGATTAACTGTTTACCTGATTGATGCAGGTGATTGAAAATATGGAAGAAAATATCTTGTGTTTTTTCTTTGCCGGCAAAATTATGAACATCGTCCATAATGAGAACATCCATTGCCTGATAGAAATTTACAAAATCATTAATATTATTATTCTTCAAAGCGTCAACAAATTGCTGTGTAAATTTCTCACAAGAAACATAAAGCACCAATTTATCTGTCAGAGTACGTTTAATTTCATTTCCAATTGCCTGTACAAGGTGAGTTTTACCTAATCCAACTCCACCATAAATCATCAGTGGATTAAATGAAGTGCCACCAGGCTTACCTGCAACTGCATAACCAGCTGAACGTGCTAACCTATTGCAATCACCTTCAATAAAATTTTCAAAAGTATAATTCTGATTTAACTGAGGATCGACTTGCAATTTTTTAAGCCCAGGAATTACAAAAGGATTTTTTATATCCTTATTCAGGGAAATTGGCATTGGCATAGACTGATTTTTACCCTCAGCACCATTACCATTGGATGGCATATTGGTTGTGTAGGGAATACTGGTTGAAGACTTTTCCACGACAATATTGTACTCAAGCCTGCCATCTTCACCCAATTGCTTTTTTACTGTTTTTCTGAGTAGGCCAACATAGTGTTCTTCAAGCCATTCGTAAAAAAATAAACTCGGCACCTGTATGGTAAGAACATTACCCTCAAGTCGTAAGGCTTTTATAGGCTCAAACCAGGTTTTGAAACTCTGAGCCGGGATATTATCCTTAATAATCTGAAGACAGCTATTCCATACATGTGAAGAAGTTTTTTCCATATAATTTTACTAATAAATTGATTTACAATCGGTGACGAAAGAAATGTTGATAACTCTTTGGAGATTCAATTATCGGAAAAAAAATTGATTAAAAAATTATAATTTGAAATTAGTTACAACTTATTGTTATTCAGGAGAATAACTTATTTTTTAGCAATCTAACCCTAAAGATAAAAAAGGATTTATTTAGTATGATTTTGCCTAAATTATGGCCCTATTTATCGCAAAATTGGCAGAATTTAAAGTATTTATGCACATAAATATTAAAAAAATATGGTTGCTATTAAATTATGAAACTTTAAAAATAATTATTTCCGTCTTGGCAAATGTAAAAGAAAATTAATTTTCTGTATGATTTCAATTATAAAAGGATTTTTCTTCTGTTGAATGATCCCGAAAATAGTATGAATTTCATGGTTAACAATGAAAAATTTGATTAGAAATGTGATGTTTAATTTTTAATCTGCAACAGGTCAGTAGAGATACTTTAGTTCCAAGATGTATTAAAACAATAGCTTAGAAAATAAGAATATGCCGCATCAATAATGTTCAATAATAAATTGCATGACAACAACTCAAGCAAATTGTTTAAAATACCCTTCAGGTTCAATCTTTAACATTAATGCATAAGAAGATTTTAAGCTATCAGGAATTAAATAAGGTCTAACATTAGTAAATGAAGCCATTAGATACATCAGACACTAATATTCGCCAAATTCTTTTCTAAAAACATCAGCGATCTCACCCAAAGTAGCATATACCTCTACTGCAGCTATAATATAGGGCATTGTATTCAAGCCATTCTGTACAGAAACTCGTAAGGCTTCCAAAGCTTTATCAACAGCCAAGCTGTCTCTTTTGGCACGAAGACTGATCAGTTTATCAATTTGTACTTTGCGGATAGAATCATCTACACGGAAAACTTCTGGCTTTAACCCTTCTGCATCTACATATTTATTTACTCCCACCAAGGTAGCTTCTGCACTTTCTATATCTTTTTGATACTGATAAGCCGAATTAGCAATTTCATTCTGAATATACCCTTCTTCAATTGCCGCTACTGAACCCCCTTTTGCGTCAATAATTTCGATATATTTCCATGCGGCTGCTTCAATTTCATCAGTTAAAGATTCGACAAAAAAAGAGCCTGCTAGCGGATCTACAGTATCGGCAACGCCGCTTTCAAATGCGATGATCTGCTGTGTTCTTAAGGCCACCTTTGCTGCAGCCTCAGTAGGTAATGAGAGTGCTTCATCAAATCCATTGGTATGTAAGGATTGAGTTCCACCCAATACTGCTGCCATTGCCTGATTAGTTACCCTGATTACATTATTCAAAGGTTGTTGAGCGGTTAATGTTGAGCCTCCTGTTTGCGTATGAAAACGCAGTTTCTGTGCGGCTGGATCTGTTGCACCCAGACTTTTTGTAAGTTGCGCCCACATTCTTCTGGCAGCACGAAATTTTGCAATTTCTTCAAAAAAATTATTGTGGCAGTTGAAAAAGAAAGACAGACGTTTGGCAAAAACATCAATATCCAAGCCCTTGTCTATAGCTGCCTGCAAATAAGCCTTACCATTGGCTAAGGTAAAAGCAAGTTCCTGCACCGCCGTTGATCCTGCCTCCCGAATATGATAGCCAGATATAGAAATGGTATTCCATTTTGGAAGTTCTTTACTACAGAATTCAAAAACGTCTGTAATAAGTCGCATGGATGCTTTAGGTGGATAAATATACGTTCCACGAGCAGCATATTCCTTCAATATATCATTCTGAATAGTTCCTGAAATCTGCTTTAAATCGGCACCCTGCTTTCTTGCTAGGCAAATATACATGGCCAATAAGATTGGTGCAGTTGCATTAATGGTCATTGAGCTAGTTACTTTACTAAGATCGATCCCATCAAAAAGAATCTCCATATCCATAAGTGAATCAATTGCCACGCCTACTTTTCCGACTTCACCATCAGACATTTCATGATCTGAGTCGTAGCCAATCTGTGTAGGAAGGTCAAAGGCCACAGATAAGCCGGTTGTACCCTGTGAAAGCAAATAATGATATCGTTTATTTGATTCAAAAGCAGTAGAAAATCCAGCATACTGCCGCATAGTCCACATTCGACCCCTATACATATCCTTTTGAATTCCGCGGGTAAAGGGAAACTCACCGGGCAATTCCAGACGTTTAGGTTCTGTATAGACTTCCTTTATTTCAATTCCAGAACTGGTTTTAATCTTTTTTTCACTCATTCGTTTAAAATAAAGACTGAACATCCTTTTTTAATATACTCAGCGCAAGCTCATAGGGATTTTCGCTTTCCAGATTAGCCAGATGTGTAAGAACCGATTTACTCAAGTCCATGGCACTTGCTTCAGCCGGCAAAGCATTTGCAGCACTGCTGATCATTCCAATTGTCTGTTCTTTAATTTCTTTTACTACAGACCAGGACATTTCAGTCACGTAGATCTGCTGAGAAATATTGTGCTGATATTCTGCTCGAATTTCAGTTATGATAAGTTTTTGCATTTCAATAGCACTCATACCGGGCGCATGTAAACGAACCAATAAATTTGAAGGATTGATTCTTTCTAAGAATAATACTGTACGCTCATAAGCCTGCAGCCTTAATGGAAGGGTATGTATAATCCCAGCTTTCTTTAATTCCAGCCTTTGAAAATTAAGATTTTGCAAAAGTAATGGCTTCACAAAATACCAGGCAGCAAAGAATACCAAGAGTCCTGAAAGTGTATATTTAACTATATCAAACAAAAAAGTGATGATATTCATGATTCTGCAATTGTTAATAAATGGTCAAAAAGCTGTGGATCAAAACAAAAGTGAGCAATTTCATGTATATTTACGGTAAGATTTTAAAAGAAATATGAGTACAGAAATTGCAAATCTTACAGCACCAGTTACCTTAACGGATGGGGCTAAGAAAGAAATAAAAAAACTTATTCAACAGCAGGAACTAGGTTCAGATTATGGATTACGTTTGGGAGTTGAAGGAGGCGGATGTGCAGGAATGAATTATATTTTAGGTTTTGATCAGAAGAAGGAAGGCGATCAAGAATATAGTATTGATGAGATCACTGTCTTTATGCATAAGGCGCATGGTTTATATTTAGCCGGCATGGAAGTTGATTTCAAGGATGGATTAAATGCACGTGGATTTACTTTCAGCAACCCGAATGCCAGCAGCACCTGCGGTTGTGGCACATCATTCTCAGTTTAAAATATATTTTTGTAACATTTTATGAAGTCCTGCTGTCAAACTAGCAGGACTTTTTATATTTATATCATGGCGGGAACAATGAGTTATTCTGAAAATGTCAAGGTTGCTTTGCAATCTGTAAAGGGCAATAAGCTTCGGACATTTTTAACTGCAATAATCATAGCAATTGGCATAACCGCATTAGTTGGCATTTTAACCTCTATTGATGCAATTGAAGGATCTTTGAATAATACATTTTCAAGCATGGGAGCTAATTCATTTACCATCAGAAATAGAGGTATCGGAATCCGGATTGGTGGAAGTGGCCAGAGGCCTAAACGATATAAATCAATAGATTACAGACAAGCCACTGCATTTAAAAGCAATTTTGACTTCCCTGCAACCATATCCGTAAATACCTTCGCTTCATTTGGAGGAACTGCAAAGTATGGAAACGAAAAGACCAATCCGAATATTTCTGTAATCGGTGCCGACGAAAATTATTTAATGTCGGCAGGATACAAAATAGCTAATGGCAGAAATTTTTCTCAGGCAGAACTTGAATATGGAACTAGCGTTGTAATCATAGGCGATGAAATTAAGACCCGACTCTTTCCTAATGTAGATCCGATCAACAGAACAATCAGTATTGGGAATAATAAATTCCGAATCGTAGGACTACTGGCCGCTAAAGGTTCGAGTGTTGGTTTTGGCGGCGACAAGATCTGTGTCATCCCTCTACTTCGTGCCAAGCAGGTAATGACTATCGCAAATCCATCTTACACTATTTCTGTAATGAGTGACGATCCAGCACAAATGGAATATGCAATTGGTGAGGCAACAGCCTTGTTCAGAAATGTCAGAAATTTAAAAATATCTGATGAAAATAATTTTGAGATAACAAAAAGTGATGCTATTGCTCAGACGCTAGTTGAAAACCTGAAGTTTGTTCGAATTGGAGGAATTGTTATTGGGGCTATCACACTTATAGGGGCTGCAATTGCACTGATGAATATCATGATCGTTTCAGTAACAGAGCGAACTCGTGAAATTGGAATACGCAAGGCTATTGGTGCAACACCTTTGGTTATTCGCAGACAATTCCTGATTGAGGCAATCGTTATTTGTTTGATGGGAGGTATTACAGGCGTATTTCTAGGAATCCTCATTGGTAATTTACTCTCCATGGTGATGGGCGGATCATTCATTATGCCCTGGGTATGGACTATCCTTGGTTTAACCCTTTGTATTGGCGTAGGATTAATGTCTGGACTTTACCCTGCTGTTAAGGCATCCAAGCTAGATCCTGTGGATTCGCTTAGGTATGAGTAAAGGGAGCTGAAAGGTTAAAGCTGAAAGGTTAAAGCTGAAAGCTGAAAGCTAAAAGCTAAAAGCCTAAAGCTAAAAGGTTAAAGCTGAAAGCTAAAAGGGGAATTTAACGTTTTATCTCTTTCCGTATTGATCATTATAATACGATTGATAATTACCAGAGGTTACGCTTTGAAGCCACTCCTCATTATTCAAAAACCAATCAACAGTTTTTTCAAGCCCTTCTTCAAATTGTAGGCTTGGCTTCCATCCCAGATCTGCCTGTAGTTTTGACGAATCAATTGCATATCTAAGGTCATGCCCAGCACGATCTGTTACAAAAGTGATGAGTTTTGCTGATGAACCAGGTTCTCTTCCCAACTTTTGATCCATGATCTTACACAATAACCGAATCAAATCAATATTTGTCCACTCGTTATGCCCTCCAATATTGTAGGTGCTTCCAGCAGGAGCTTGGTGAAAAATCAAGTCAATTGCACGGGCATGATCTTCTACCCATAACCAGTCGCGGATATTTTCACCTTTCCCATAAACCGGAATAGGAAGGTTATTTTTAATATTATTTATAGAGAGCGGGATCAGCTTTTCAGGAAAATGAAAAGATCCATAATTATTAGAGCAATTAGAGATCACCGCATCGATACCGTATGTATCATGGTAGGATCTAACAAAATGATCAGAGCTAGCTTTAGAAGCTGAATAAGGGCTATGGGGATCATAAGCTGTTTCCTCTGTAAATAGACCTGTTTCTCCAAGACTTCCATAAACTTCGTCTGTAGAAACATGATAGAAGCGATGATTACTATACGCGTGTTTCCATTGATGACGAGCTGCATTCAAAAGGTTTACAGTACCAACAACATTGGTCATCACAAACTCTAAAGGATTACTTATTGATCTGTCGACATGAGATTCAGCTGCAAGGTGTATCACTGAGTCGATCTGTTCTTCAGTGAATAATTGATCAATGAATGCAGCATCAACGATATCACCTTTTATGAATTTATAGTTAGGCCTTTGCTCAATATCTTTAAGATTAAGAAGATTTCCGGCATAGGTTAACTTATCCAGGTTGATAATCTGGTAATTGGGATAGTTATTTACAAATCGCCTAACAACATGAGAGCCAATAAAACCCGCTCCACCGGTAATCAAAATTTTCTTCATTTCTAAAATAGATTTTTTATTAAGGGACCATGTGCTCCACAAGACACTTTACATCATTTAAAGAGGATTCTGTTTTATATATTTCTCCCACTCCCATGCAGAGCTCATCATATCTAATAAACCCAGCTCAGCTTTCCATGAAAGATCACGCTCAGCTTTAGTAACATCACCAAAGATCCTAATAATATCACCGGGTCTTCTTGGGCCTATAGAATAATTCAATTTCTGGCCGTTTGCCTTTTCAAAGGCATGAATTACTTCTAAAACAGAATTTCCACGACCGGTTCCAATATTATAAATATCAAATTGCTCCGGCTCAACCTCTAATTTCTTTAAAGCCGCAACATGCGCTTTTGCAAGGTCAACTACATGAATATAATCTCTGATACAAGTACCATCGATCGTGTCGTAATCATCACCAAAAACAATGATATTGCCCCTTTTACCAATTGCAGCCTGTGTAATGAAGGGAACTAAATTTTGAGGTACACCAATGGGTAACTCTCCAATCAATGCCGAAGAATGAGCCCCTACCGGATTAAAATAACGAAGTGCGATTACCTTTAAGTTTTGGTTTACCCGGGCAGTTTCACTTAAAATCTCTTCAGCAATCTGCTTCGTGTTTCCGTAGGTTGATTCTGCCTTTTTTACAGTGGCCAGCTCATTTACAGGTAGGCTATCTGGCTCTCCATAAACAGTGCAGCTCGAAGAAAAAACAATATTCATCTTTCGTTCAGAAGCAGCCAAAAGCAAATTGACGAGTGAGTAAATATTATTTTTATAATACTTTAAAGGTTCTTTTTCTGATTCACCAACACTTTTAAATGCTGCGAAGTGTACTATACCTTCTATATCCGGGTGAGTGTCAAGAAATTGCCGAGTTAACGTTTCATCGCACAGATCAAACTTAAAGAAATCAGGCTTTTTGCCAGTAATCTTCATGATCTGATCAATTATTTGAGGGCTTGAATTAGAAAGATTGTCGACAATTACTGGTACATAGCCAGCATTGATCAATTCAACAACGGTATGTGAGCCTATATAACCAGTACCGCCTGTGACTAAAATTTTCTTTCCCGGCATTATTTAGTATTGTAATATGTAAAATCTTTATGCTTTATTTCATGCTCTGGCAGTGATTTAAAGTAATCATAAGTGATCTTTAAACCTTCTGCCCGGTTAACTTTAGGCTCCCAGGAAAGTATATTTCTGGCTTTAGTAATATCGGGCCGGCGTTGTTTAGGATCGTCGGTGGGCAGAGGATTATAAATCATTTTTTGCTTCGTTCCTGTGAGCTTGATGATCTCTTCACCAAATTCTTTTATAGTGATTTCATCAGGATTGCCAATATTTACAGGCATGGAATAATCTGAGAATAGCAAGCGGTAAATTCCTTCTACAAGATCATCAACATAACAGAATGAACGGGTTTGAGAGCCATCACCAAACACGGTTAGGTCTTCACCTCTTAAGGCCTGACCAATAAATGCAGGCAATACCCTGCCATCATTCAGGCGCATCCGAGGGCCATAAGTATTAAATATTCTGACAATTCGAGTCTCTAAACCATGAAATGTATGATAAGCCATGGTCATTGCTTCCTGAAAACGCTTGGCTTCATCATAAACTCCGCGCGGTCCTACAGGGTTAACATTACCCCAATACTCTTCAGGTTGAGGGTTTACGGTTGGATCACCATAAACCTCGGATGTTGAAGCAATCAAAATCCTGGATTTCTTGGACCGAGCTAAACCCAGTAGATTATGAATACCCAGAGAACCAACCTTTAGGGTTTGTATTGGGATTTTAAGATAATCGATAGGGCTTGCTGGAGAGGCGAAGTGAAGAATATAATCCAATTCACCTGCTACATAGACAAATTTAGACACATCATGATTATAGAATTCAAAATTTTCAAGGGGAAATAAATGCTCGATATTACGGAGATCACCTGTAATCAGATTGTCCATGCCAATCACATGAAAACCTTCCTTAATAAAGCGGTCGGATAAGTGTGAGCCAAGAAATCCGGCTGCTCCTGTTATTAAAATACGTTTTCTTGGGATCATATGCTGATGGTTTTTCTACCTATACTGTTATAATAATAGCCACTGTCAATCATTTTTTGCAAATCATATAAGTTACGGCCATCAAAAATAACTTTACTTTTCAAAAGTGACCCAACCCTGTCAAAATCAGGAGTTCTGAAAACCGACCACTCTGTTACGATAACAAGTGCATCTGCATCTTTCAAAATATCATACTGATTATCTCCAAAGTGAATTTTATCACCCACAACCTTTTTTACATTACTTATTGCCTCAGGATCAAATGCGCTTATGATCGCACCATCTTTGAGTAACTCCTCTATAATATAAAGAGCAGGAGCTTCGCGGATATCATCTGTTTCAGGTTTAAATGCAAGACCCCAAATAGCAATTTTCTTTCCTTTAAGCTGCCCGCCATAGTACTTTCTCATTTTTTCAACCAATACCTTCCTTTGGATATCATTGACTTCCATGACAGATTCGAGAATTTTAAAATCATATTTATTCTCTCTTGCTGAATGTGCTAAAGCCTGGACATCTTTAGGAAAGCAGCTGCCTCCGTAACCAACACCGGGGAATAAAAAGCGTTTCCCAATACGATCATCAGAGCCTATTCCTTTTCTAACGGCATCCACATCAGCCCCAACAAGCTCACACAGATTCGCAATTTCATTCATAAAGGTAATTTTTGTGGCTAGGAATGAATTTGCCGCATATTTAGTTAGTTCTGATGAACGAGCATCCATGAATATAATTGGATTTCCCTGTCTTACATATGGGCCATACAACTCGGCCATTAGTTTTTGTGCTCTTATACTTTCTGTACCGACAACAACACGGTCTGGTTTCATAAAATCTTCAACTGCAACCCCTTCGCGAAGGAATTCAGGATTTGAAACTACATCAACTTCAACTGAGGTATTGTCTTTGAAAACCTTAATCACTTTATCTGCAGTTCCAACTGGCACGGTTGATTTGGTAACAATGACCTTATATTCTGTGATCAATTTTGCAATATCTTTAGCAGCTCCGAGAACATAACTGAGATCTGCTGCACCATCGCCATTCGGTGGAGTTGGTAAGGCCAAATAAATGATTTGGGCATCTGAAATAGCATCTGCTAAATTGGTAGTAAATTTTAACCGGCCCTGGTCAATGTTTCTGTGAAAAAGTAAATCTAGACCAGGCTCATATATAGGTAATTTAAATTCCTGCATCATTTTTACCTTTTCTTCATTGACATCGACACAGGTAACTGTATTTCCTGTTTCTGCCAGGCATGTACCCGTTACTAAACCAACATATCCTGTACCTACAACTGCAATTTTCATACGTATTTTTTGTTTGTTATGCCCATGAATTTATGTCCGGCACCAGATCGGAAGACCTCCATTACCCATTTTGTTTTTTAATTGAGTTTTACAGCCAGTGAAGAGGTAAACCGCTGTTTCTCTCATCTAAAACAGAGCAACAAAAATAAAAAATTAAATATTAACTTCGATGAAGAATTAATTTAATTAAAAAATGCTTTTTTTATACAATGCTGGAATCTGCTTTTATACCCTACTGATCACACTTGTATCACTAAAAAATAAAAAAGCTGCCCTGTGGTTAAATGGGCGAAAAGGAATTCTGGAACGAATTGAAAGTAGTATTGATAAAAATAAACGATACGCCTGGTTTCACTTTGCTTCATTAGGAGAGTTTGAACAAGGCAGATCCGTTTTAGAAAAACTAAAGGCTGATTATCCAGGCACATCCATAGTTATAACTTTCTTTTCACCATCCGGATACGAGATCAGAAAAAACTATGCTTTAGCTGATCATGTTTTTTACCTACCCATAGATACTAGAAACAATGCCAGGAAGTTTGTGAGCCTGATAAACCCCACTATTGCTGTTTTTACAAAATATGAATACTGGTACCACTATTTTGAAGCACTCCATGATCATAAAACCCCACATTACATCATATCAGGAATATTTAGGAAGGATCAGGCATTTTTTAAATGGTACGGGAGTTTACATCGCAAAATGTTAAGCTGGGTTTCACATGTATTTGTTCAGAATAATGAAAGCAAAGAACTATTAGAACGAATTGGCATTAAGCAAGTGACGGTAAGCGGTGACACCCGATTTGACCGGGTAGCGTTTAATGCAAAAAAACCGATCCAAATCAAGGCTATTGAAGAATTTCGTGGAAACAATCCTGTTTTTATTGCTGGAAGCACCTGGCCGGATGACGAAAAAATCATTTCAAATTTAGTACTGATTTATCCCAAATGGAAATTTATTATCGCCCCACATGAAGTAAATACTGCCCGGATCGAGGGCATTGAGAAACAATTTTCAAACTCAGTTAAATTATCGTCGATTCAAAAACAGGAGAAAGAAACACAAACTAATGAAACCCCACAAGTTTTGATCATAGATAGCATTGGATTACTTTCTTCAATTTATCAATACGGGAATATCGCTTATATAGGAGGAGGATTTGGAGCAGGCATTCATAATACACTTGAAGCTGCGGCATTTGGATTACCCCTTATTTTTGGACCAAATTATTCAACATTCATGGAGGCTGTTGAACTAATCAAAAACGGATCTGCATTTTCAGTAAATGACTCTAAAGAATTAAATACCCAAATGGAAATACTTTCAAAGGAGAAAAACCGTATAAAAAGTGGCTTATCTGCCCGAGAATATGTAAGTAGTCATACAGGGGCTACAAAAAGCTTCTTAGATTATATTTACAAGAACGGTTTTAATTGATCTGACCTTTAACCAGGCCTTCCAAAGAGTCGATCCATAAAGGATGATCATTTAAGCTTTCTACAAGCTGTACATGTTCACCACCCAATTCTTTAAATTCATCGCCATACTCAACAGAAACCTCGTAAACGGTTTCAAGGCAATCTGCGACAAAGGCAGGACAAAATACAAGTAATCTTTTAACTCCTTTTTTTGCCAATTGTTCAATTACAACACTTGTATAAGGCTGCACCCATGGATCTTTTCCAAGTCGTGATTGAAAACATACCGAATATTTTTCCTTGGGCAATTCCAATTTTTCAGCTATTAATCGTGCGGTGTCATGACACTGGGCAGAATAGCAAAATTTATTGTTTTCAGTAAGTACAGAACAGCAATTTTCAACCTTCATGCAATGCAGCTTAGAATGGTCTGATTTGCGAAGTTGTCTTTGTGGTAAGCCGTGGAAACTAAATAAAATATGATCATAAGTTTCAGGATGATGCTTTCTTCCATTATCAGAAAAAGCCTCAATCATTCGCTCATCATCATGAAATGAATTAATGAATGAAATATTTGGAATGGTTTGCCACTTTCTGACTAGTTTCATTACTTTATCCATCACAGAGCCTGTACTAGCAGAAGCATAATGAGGGAACATGGGTATAACTTTTATACTGTTAACCTGGGCATCTTTTAACAATTTTAAAGCACTCTCAATAGAAGGGTTTTGATAACGCATGGCCAGCTCAACATGGTAATCTTCACCTAAGCGTTTCTGCAAAAGATCTTTTTGAATAATACTGTAGTGCATCAATGGAGAACCAGTAGTATCAGACCATATTGCCTTATATAACTTAGCAGATTTTGGTCCGCGGAAAGGGACAATGATTCCCTTTACCAGTATAGCACGCAACACAAGGGGTACGTCTATTACCCTCCCATCCATTAAAAATTCTCCAAGATATGTTCTAACATCACTCGTTGAAGGACTATCAGGAGTACCTAAATTTACCAATAAAACACCTTGCTTACCCATATATTTTCTAAAGAAAGTCAAAGATAGTCTTACAGATCATTAGTTGGAAATGCTTCATTCCATTTGACTTAAAAAAAACAATTGTTTTACGAATTTTTCAGTTTCCAAAGGCTCCACCAGGGTGTTCCGGGCGAATCATGATGCTCAAAGTGGTAACCAAAAAAATAACAAGTAAGAAAAGCAAGAATATGATTTTTTCTTTGTGTGCTTGATTGATGTTTATTGGAATGTTCTCCATGATGAGGAAGCCAAGTACCAAAATAAAATAGTTGGACTGTGCTCAAAAGTGATGGGAGTACCCAAAACAAAAATAAATTGAGCTCAGGCACCCATATTTTTAATATATTAAAGATCAATGCCATTAGTACAACCTGCCACCAGGTAAGGTATTGTTTAATAAAATTAAGATACCAAATAAAAAAGTTTCCTTCCGAGTAATCCGGGTCCTTTTCTGTATGAACATACTGATGATGCTCATGATGTTTGGTATATAAACTACTAAAAGGAAAGCAGGCATACAATGCAGTACAAATCTGACCAATTAACTTATTAAGTTTTGGGTTAGAGGATACTGTACCATGCATTGCATCGTGCGCAGTAATAAAGAGACCAGTATATAAATGCATTTGAACCAGAATCAAAACATAAAGGAGGGGATTTTTGAAATTAACCACCCAATTCATCAGAGAAAAAATACTTAGAAACCAGAGGCAGATTATAATAAAAGCAATAATAACCCCAGTTTTTGACTGATTACTTAACATCGGTTGAGCGAATTTCAATATTCTTCTAGAGCAGATTTTACTCTTTCCATTAACCACATTGGAGTAGATGTAGCTCCACAAATTCCGACCTTATCTCCAGGAATAAACATTGCTAAATCTAATTCTTGTTCACTACTAACAAAATAGGTATTCGGATTAAATTGCTTGCAGACCTCAAAAAGAACCTTGCCATTAGACGATTTCTTGCCAGAAACAAATACAATTTTATCGTAACCGATGACAAATTTTCTTAAGTCTTCATACCTGTTTGAAACCTGCCTGCAAATAGTATCATTAGCTTTGATATCGTAGCCACGTTTGATTAGCTCATCTTTTATCTCGTAGAACTTGTCCGTACTTTTCGTGGTTTGACTATATAGGGTGAATTTTTGTGGAAGTTCAACATTATCAAGCTCTGCAATATCCTGGAATACAAGCGCTTCATTATTGGTCTGGCCTTGCAAGCCGATCACTTCTGCATGCCCATGTTTACCAAAAATTAACACCTTTTCCTTACTGTCGTATGTATTTTTTATCCTGTTCTGCAGCTTTAAAACCACTGGGCAAGAGGCATCAATTAGCGTTATATTATTATCAAGGGCAAGACGATAGGTTTCAGGTGCTTCGCCATGGGCACGAATTAAAACTTTTTCGTTTCTTATGTCTAGAAGATCTTCATGTGAAATGATTTTAAGCCCTTTCAATTTCAAACGGCTTACTTCTTCATCATTGTGAACAATGTCTCCAAGGCAGTAAAGATACCCGTCTTCATCCAGGATCTCTTCAGCCATATCAATCGCATAAACTACTCCAAAACAAAAGCCTGAATCGGTATCGATTGTTACGTCAAGATTATATTTCATTAGCTAAGCTTAATTCTTTTTGTTGGCCAGAAAGTTTTTCGTTTACAAAAATACTAAATAGTTTATCACAAAGCCCAAAAATTCAATGCTAGGAAAAACACCACTTGAGCAAAAAGCAGGGCAATCGCAGCCGTGTTTTGTTTTTGAAAGTCAAGCCTTCTAAAGATCCAAAATAATAAGCAAGAAAATAGATACCATCCCAAGTAGTTTTGCAATGGAATTTTACCTCCTGCCCATGACCAGTAATCGAATCTTATTGCGATGGGCTCAATTAAAAAATCAAGGCTTAAAAGTACCAAAGCGCCTATCAAGCAAAAAATTAAAGCACTCTTTATTTTAAATTGTTCAAGAAAAACACCGGTACAATAGACCAATATTAACCAGTTGACGCCGATAAGTAATGGAGTTGAGAATAGCTTAAAACCCAAGGCTTCGCCATAAGTGTATGAACCGAAAATAAGCCCTGTATTGACTCCGATTACCTCTATGAAAAAGCCTGCCAGATAAACAAGGATTGCAAAGGTCCTGATAGTTAAAGAAAAATCATTCGTGCTAATGACCAGCAAACTAAGCATAAGCAATAAATGAAAAGGAACAAGTACTATGAATAACTCTTCCAGCTCTGAGTTTGAAAACCCATAGAGGCCAACCAGGTGAAACAATACGATGAAAAAAGTACAAATAATAGTTTTGTTTAGTTTCATTGTCTTATTGCCCTTCCTTTCCAAACGATAGTTTTAGTAAAGTGTTTTTTTACAGCGATTACAGAGATGAATACCATACTAAGTAATTGCAATGGATGAAGAAGCACATTTTGCCATACACTTTGTTTGGCAGAAAGTGATATCATTACCCTGCTTAAAACAATCAAAGATAGGGCAAAGAGACCTAAATCAGGGCTCAGAAAAAAGGCAATTGCAATCGGGCCCATTACAACAAGTAGCAAATAAAGAAAAAGCCCAAACACATTATTATTAAATCCGGCCAGAAAGTTCTTGCTAAAACCATCAACAGCTTCGCTAAAGCTTTTATACATCCTGCAATTTATGAACCCGTTAGCAAGCAGTGCTTCGCCATTATATCCAAAGCCTTTGATCAGTTTCATGATCTCCACATCTTCAACAACCTGATGTTTTACCTGCTCATGCCATTGATTCTCCTGATAGTGTGACCCATCAAACATCATAAATTGTCCACTTGCAGCAGAAAATGATGAATTTTTTGATAGCCTGACCAATCTGAGGGGTAATAAATTTAACAACACAAAATGCATAAGTGGCACAACCAGACGCTCACCCCAAGTAAGCATAATTTGATCAGTAAAAAGGCTTAACAAGCTTAATTGATTCAATTTCATGCGATGAATAGAATTATTAATCAATCCATCTGAAATGGTCTCATCGGCATCCAGAAAAATCAAATACTTACCTTGAGCGGCCTTGGCCAACTGGAAGCAGGCAAAATTTTTTCCGAGCCAATCTTTGGGAAGAGGAGCGCCTGACAAAACTTTGAAACGTTCATGCTGATTGCAAAAATCCTGACAAACTTTAAAAGTACGATCAGTAGAATTATCATCAAGAATGATAACCTCATAGTTCTGATAATTTTGTAAGCGGATAGAATGAAGCAAATGTTGTATATCCGCTTCTTCATTGCGTGCAGGTATCAGTATGGAGACGAAATCGTCATACTGCCTAAACGAATTTGTTAGCTTTGGATTCGACAAAAAATTAAACAGCGTAACCGTAAACCGCAGAACTAAAAAGAAGAAAATCAGGTAAATTAGTATCATTCTTAAACGGCAGACGCGGTTTGATTTTGCCGCGATAATTCATAATGTTTATTAAAGGCGCTTTTAATTAATTGCAAGCTTGTAAACTCTGCACCTTCCCATTCCTGCAAAAAACAGTTTATAGTAGGCTTACGATTTTCAAAATAATCAGTAAAACTAGCTGCAAATATATATTGGAAAGTTTTTGAAGAAACATTTATCAAATTCATCAAGCCCTTCTCAAATTGTATTTGCTCTACATGACCTGAGTATAGCTTCCCTTGGGGGAAGATGAGGACCAGATTTTCGGGGTCATCCAGTAAATGACCTGCGTATTCGAGTGTTTCAATTATGCTCCTTGAATTTTTTTTTACTGAGAAACTACCAAGGTACTTCATGAACCAAACCTTCTGATAGTTTTCCTGGGTAATCATTACATGAAATTTTTTCCTGAAATAAAGACGATTAATTTGAAAAAGAACAAATCCATCCCACCAGGAAAAGTGATTGGCTATTAAGAGAATCGACTTGCTCTGATCAATACTGATTTTATTGAATTTCAGTTCTTGAAAATCAGATTTAATAATTCTGTTTATATACCAGGAAAAGAATTTGAAAACTATCCAGTTTTTGCGCGGTTCAAGCATAGGTTAAAGTAATCATTTTTTAGCATTTTGAAAATTCTCAGCACATTTGATAAAAGCATGTTTATTTTATCAAACCCTCTACAATTTTTGCTGACAACAAGGCAAGGGGTATCCCACCACCGGGATGCACACTTCCACCTACAAAAAATAGATTTTCAATTTTTGATGAAAAATTTGCGTGCCTTAAAAAAGCTGAAAATTGACTATTGGAGCTGCTGCCATAAAGTGAGCCCTGATAGGAAAAGGTCTTCGAATCGATGCTTCTTGGATCCAGAATTGCTTCACAAACAATTAGCTTATTTACATCTAAACCAAGTATTCTAGATAATTTATCAATGATATTTTTACGGGCCTCAATGATTAAGACATCCCAATCCTGCCCTGTATTAGCGGGCACATTGATCATAGTAAACCAGTTTTCGGATCCTTCAGGTGCATCATCTATTTTATTTTTGGAACTTATATTCACATAGATTGTAGGATCATTATAAATTGTTTGATCGTCCCATATCTTTTTAAATTCTTCTCTGTAATCTTCTGTAAAAAAAATGTTGTGCATTTCAAGCTCGGGGAATGACCTGTTGATGCCCCAGTAAAAGATTAGGGCAGAACTGCTTCGTTCTTGCTGTTTAATACGATCGGGAACTTCGAATCCTTTTAACAATTTTTGGTAGGTATACCAGATATCCATATTGGAGATCACAAGGTCTGCAGGATAGCTTAAGCCCCTGACCTTTACACCAGAAACCCGATCGTTATTCAATTCTATCTCATCAACATAACTATTGAAATTGAATTTTACACCCAAATCAATTGCAAGTTTTACCAGTGAACTAGCTATTGAATACATACCCCCAACGGGGAAATAGGCTCCAAAATGCTGTTCAAAATGAGGTATAACATTTAATGTTGCCGGAGCTTTATAAGGATTAGAACCGTTATATGTTGCATAGCGATTAAAAAAACGAATTGTTTTATAATCTTTAAAATTAGCCTCAATTGCTTGATTCATTGACCGAAATGCATCAATTTCGGGAAATCGGAGTAAAGACTTGAAGGTTTTCCAATTAAAATAAGTTCTGAACTTATGCAATGATCTTTGAAGGAATACAGCGTTTGTAATTTCGTAGATATCTTTACTTTTTTCAAGGAATTTGATCACAGATTCAGCGCTATCCTTCGTTTTTTCAGCTATTTCTTCAGAGAATTTACTGCGATCTGCAAATGCACTGATGCGTGTGCCATCCTCATAGAAATAATTACAGACAATTTTGAGCTTTTGATATTGGAAATAATCCGCAGAATCCTTACCCGCTAGGGTAAAAAGTTCATCAACGTATTGAGGCATTGTAAACAAACTAGGACCTGTATCAAATCGGAAATCACCCAAATTGAGTTCGGAAAGCTTACCACCTGCCCTCGGACCGGCTTCAAAGACCTCTACCTGATATCCTCTTACAACCAGACGAATTGCAGAAGCAATACCGGCAATACCTGCACCAATTACAATGGCTTTAGACATAATACGAAATTACAGTATTTCAATCTCCTTTAAATAAGAACAAAGAAAAATGACGGGATTATTTCAATACGGTTTATGTAAACTACTATTTCAAGGTATTAAGAACACTGAACATTTTTTGCCGGGCTGTTGAGCTACTCCCCTTATAATTATTGATAATGAACGAAAATACTAAAGGAGTTCCATTTGAGCTTATCTGATACCCGGTATACGCAATTACATCGCTTATGCTTCCACTTTTCATTTTCATATCGTTATAGACTGGCAAACTTTCATAAAATCCAGCAAACCAGGTTTCTTTTTTAATTGAATGAAGTACCTGTGCCATTGCCAGAGTGGTGATTCTATTAGAAGGCGACAATCCGCTACCATCATAAATATTCATTGCATCTGGATCAATTCCTTCCTTTTTTGCCCAAAAATCTTTCAGTACCTTAACGCCATTCGTAGTAGTAATTTCTTTAGCCTCTTTCCAGGCAATAGTTTTAATCAAATGTTCTCCGAAAAGATTGATACTTTTTTGATTGAACCAATAAATAATTTTATCAAGAGTTGGCGAAGTGTGGATATCAATAATCTTTGACGGACCTTGAAAAAGCTGATTATTCAATGACAGTTCTCTAGCTGTTACAGCATCTTTAGCAACCGAAATGCCCGACTGTTTTAATCTATTCAATAATTGATAGGCCAGATGGTATGCAGGATCAGGAACAGAGGCAGCAATTGCTTTTTTGAGATCAATACCATAAGTACCTCTCAAATAAATCACAGTAGAATAAGGCGCAGAATAGGCATAAACATTATCACCTGAACCTGGAGCACCGGTCAATACTTCATTCACAATTTTAAGGTAGTTCATTTGTGGTTCTGTACGCATCAGTTCTGCTGGCTCACCTACTCGATTTGCGGGCTTAAAAATAAGGTCAAACTGATTCTCCCCCCAAGTTAATGAGGATGGCCCAGCACCGTAATAATTGCCCATATCCTGCCAAGTCCACCCTCCGGGCATCGTTTGAGTACCAAATAAACGATCATCAGCTATAATTGAACCGGTAATATTTTTTATGCCTGAGCGGGCAATTGCCTCTGCCCATCTCCTAAGAATAAGTTCAGGCCTGGTTTGATCATAGCGGTCGCTTCCTAAACTTGGATCGCCAGCTCCGGTTATGATCACATCGCCATTTAATGTACCATTTGATGAAATTGTTCCATTGTAACCCAGGCTGGTTTCCCAAACAAAATCTTTACCCAGCAAGTGGTAGGCAGTTGCTGCTGTTATTGTTTTTAAAGTTGAGGCACTGGCTAGACCCACATTCTCATTTTTAGCATAAACTATAGCTCCAGTTTCTGCATTCAAAATGCTAATTGAACTTGTCCCAAACTTCATTTGAGAATCATTTTCAAAACGCGAATAGGCCATTTCGATTTTCTGCTTTAACGATTGTGCAGAAAGTGATGAAACGATTAATAGAAGAAAAAAAGAAAAAATATTTTTCATATGTTGAAAGCCAATAGATTAGACGAATTACGTTAATCAAGGACCTAAAATTACACTAAATAGTTTTGGACAAGAAAAGAAATTTACCAATTACACTAGCGGTCCTGATTAGGTTAGATGCGGTAAAATTCATCGCTGTTTGGAGGTCAGTTGGTTGATTGCCAATGGGCATTATTATATCAAAATACTTATTCAGGTCTGGATTTTCATTGAGTGGCACGCTGCCTGCAATTCCAATGACCGTGATACCGTATTCTTTTGCAAGTTTAGCCACAGCAAAAGGGCCCTTTCCCTGCAAGGTCTGCTCATCGAGACACCCTTCGCCAGTTATGAGAAGGTCTGCATTTTTCAATCTTTTTTCAAAGCCGGTAAGCTCTAGAAAATGTTCAGCTCCATTCACTAATCTGGCATTTAGAAAAGTGAACAATGAAGCCGCTATACCACCTGCAGCACCTCCATGAAGAATTTCATTCATGTTAATTCCAGTGGATTGAAAAGCCAGATCCCTAAGGTTTGTTAAAGCCATATCCAGAAGTTTTATATCTGAGGGGCTAGCTCCTTTTTGAGGACCAAAAATCACTGCTGAGCCCTGTTCACCTAATAATAAATTGTCAACATCGCATAAAACTGTAATCTGGCAAGTTAAAATACGCGAATCGAAACCCGACATATCAATTTGACGGAATCGGGATATATTGATGGGCAAAGCTGGTAATTCAGCGCCATCAGCATCTCGAAATTTAATACCAAGAGCACTTAAAATTCCAATCCCACCATCAACAGTTGCCGAACCACCAAGCCCAATGATGATACTTGATACCTGTCTGTCGAGTGCAAATCGAATCAATTCGCCGGTGCCAAAAGAGGAGGCCATTAATGGCGACATTTCATCACTGCGTACTAAGCGAATACCCGAGGCATCCGCCATTTCAATTACAGCCGTTTTACCCTGATCAATAATACCTAAGGGAGCTTTAATCAATCTTCCTAATGGATCATGAACATCGTATTTATGCCAAATTCCATCACATTTTTCTACGATCAAATGTCCTGTACCATCACCTCCATCGGCAATTGGAAAGCACTCAGAAGTGCAGGTTGCACCACTCCGTTTCAAACCTTCCTGAATAGCCTCAGCAATCTCATTTGCTGAAAGGCTATGTTTAAAGGCATTAGGAGCAATCAGAATATGCATAATACAGATTGAACTGAGTTTTAGTCTTCAACCTCAATAACCATTTCGATTTCTATGGCCCAATTAGCAGGAAGTGCTGACATACCCACTGCTGAGCGGGCATGTTTACCTTTCTCTCCAAATACTTGAACCATTAGATCAGAAAATGCATTCATCACCTTTGGCTGATCTTTAAATTCGGGAGTAGATTGTACCATTCCCAAAACCTTAACAATTCGCTTTACTTTATTCAAGTCACCAAGTTCTGCCTTTAAGCTCGAAAGCAATGCAACTGCGGTTAATCGCGCAGCTTCCTGGCCCTGTTCAAGAGTCAAATCGTCTCCAACTCTTCCGGTAACTCTGGTACCGTCCGGTTTATCAGGGCCATGTCCGGCTGTAAAAATGAGATTACCAACTCGCACAATCTTTACATAGCTGGCTAAAGGCGCACTTGGCTTTACTAAAACGATATTGAGGTCTTTCAGGCGCTTATCAAAATCAATAACTTCAGCTTTTGAACCCCCTTTTACTTGCGCTTTGGATGCATAATTACAGCCAAGTAAAGCAATAGCGATTATGGATATTACGAAATACTTCTTCATAATTTTAATGCTGGGAAAATTTAAATTAAATAAATTTCTATAAAAAATTAATGCTGATTTACTAAATCTTTGAGAATAGTAAATCAGCATTAAGAATAAAAATGTTTGTATTTGGGAAATTATTAATCCTCTACTTCAACGATCATTTCAATTTCAATGGCAATATTACCCGGAAGTGCTGACATACCTACAGCTGAACGAGCATGCTTTCCTTTTTGACCGAAGATATCTACCATCATGTCAGAAAATGCATTCATCACTTTAGGTTGATCCTTAAATTCAGGCGTACTCTGTACCATTCCAAGAACTTTAACTATTCTTTTCACTTTACCTAAATCACCAATTTCTTTTTTAAGGCTTGACAATAAAGCAATACCAGTTAAGCGTGCTGCTTCCTGACCTTGCTCTAAGGTAAGATCATCACCTACTCTACCGGTTACAGGTCCACCTTCTGCTCTGTCTGGTCCGTGGCCTGAAGTATAAACCAAATTACCTACGCGTACTGTTTTTACAAAGTTTGCAGTTGGTGGCTTCGGAGTTGTTAGCTCTATATTCAATTCCTTCAAACGAGCTTCGATATTCACTGTATCAGCGGCAGCATCCATTTCCTTTTTTGCAGCATCATCCTGCTTTGGATTACAACTTAATAAGGCAGCCGTGATAAGAAATAATAGGGAGTACTTTTTCATAATAATTTAATTTTGGTTTTTATTTATTTACAATGTTAATAGGTTTTTGATTCAGGAATGAAGATAAATTATTTTCTGCAATTCCCATCAATCTACCTCTGGCTTCTTTCGTTGCCCAGGCAATATGAGGGGTGATCATACAATTTTTTGCTTTAAAAAGAGGATTGTCGGCTGAAGGAGGTTCGACCGATAGAACATCAATTCCGGCACCTGCAATTACTCCTTCATTCAGGGCATCAGCCAAATCCTGATCTACCATGAGTGGACCTCTCGAGGTATTCAGAAAGAAGGCTGACTTCTTCATTAACTTCAAAGTATCTTTATTGATCATACCCTGGGTATCAGGGAATAATGGGCAGTGAATACTGACTACATCTGAATCGGTAAGAAGTCTGTTTAATTCTACCCAACTGAAGTTTTTACGATGCGATTGATCAGACTGGCTGCGGGAGTATGCGATTACATTCATTCCAAAGGCTGCAGCAACATCCGCAACTTTTTGTCCAATCATCCCAAAACCGATTATACCTATGGTTTTTCCTTCTAATTCAACCAAGGGATAGTTCCAATAACAAAAATCGGGCGAAGCTGCCCAGCCACCCTTAAACACTGAATCACTATGACTTTGAACATGCTGACATAACTCAAGTAAAAGCGCAAATGTCATTTGCACGACCGATGCTGTACCATATCCAGGAATATTAGCAACTGCAATACCTCTTTTTTTGCTATAATCAACATCTACTACATTATAACCCGTTGCCAAAACTCCAATATATTTAAGATTAGGAAGCTGTTCGAGAATATGTTCTCTAAGTGGTGTCTTATTTGTGAATATGATTTCTGCACCCCTGCATCGCTCCACAATCTGGCTCTCGGGAGTTCTGTCATGCACCTGCAGATCACCAAACTGCTTTAATCCATCCCAGGAAAGATCTCCTGGATTTAAGGTATAACCGTCTAATACAACTAACTTCATGCTTATTTAAATTCTAATATTTTTACTTTCTGCTTTAAGCTTTTCCCTTTCAGCTTTCGACTTTTAGCTTTCGACTTTAAGCTTTAAGCTTACTAAACCCTTGCCCATGCCAGATTCAGCACGCGCTTTGCATTTGCAATTACGATATCTGCATCTTCATCTCCAAAAGGCTTGATCTCAAAGCTGACCACCGGAGGGGTCTGCGTATTCAGAAATCCAATATTTAAGAGTACTCTAAGATAATCTACCACTTCATCCACATCATTTTCGCCATTTGGGAACCCAAAACGGGGATGAACATCGCCATAAGCTGCCATTTCAGGATCCTTCATTACACAATTTCCAATATGTGCATGAACAATGTAATCCTTTACAGGTAGCAACGATTCTTCAATCGTTTCATGGATCAAAGGAATATGACTTAAATCAACCATCAAACCAAAATGATCGTGGCTTTTTCGGATCTCTTTGGCATAACGCAGTGCAAGGTCGGCCGGACCAATCAGGCTTCTTTTATCTACATCATAATCAAAAACCTCCAATGCAATTTTCATTTCGCCTTTACTTTTTGCATATCGGCAAATTTCATTGGTAGAATTAACCAGAGCCTGAAAAGCTTCCTCCTTCCGGCTTTCTTCATAGTTGCCACTCAAAAAAGCAAAACTTGTTGCACCTAATTCATAAGCCTCGTCAATTCC
>CANKAT010000030.1 GCA_947479815.1 Sphingobacteriaceae bacterium | reverse complement strand
CCAATTTAAAGGAGGATAACATATTGAAAAGAAGTGAATTTCTCTACCTGAGTGGGATGGGTACAGGGGCATTAATGCTACCAAACCTAGCACTTTTTGGTAATCCAATCGATCCAATGGAAGCATTGAACGTGGTGGATGTGAAAATAAAAAAGGAATTAGCCGATGTAGCATTGAATGCGGCAAGGGCAAAAGGTGCCAGTTATGCAGATATTCGTATTGGACGCTACCTGAACCAGTTTGTTGCTACACGCGAAAATCGGGTACAGGGTGTATCAAATACAGAATCGTATGGTGTTGGTGTACGCGTAATTGCGAATGGATGCTGGGGTTTTGCCTCAACAAACAATGTTACCAAAGAAGATATTGCAAAAGCTGCTGAAAAAGCAGTTGCCGTTGCCAAAGCAAATTCCAAAATTCAGGGAGCGCCCGTTCAGTTGGCGCCTCAAAAGGGATATGGTGAGGTAAGCTGGAAATCGCCAATTGAGAAAAATGCATTTGAAGTGCCCGTAAAAGAAAAAGTTGATCTTCTTCTTGCAACCAATGCACTAGCTATGTCAGGTGGTGCAAGCTTTGTCAATTCAGTGATTTTCGCAGTTAACGAGCAAAAATATTTTGCATCAACAGACGGATCCTATATTGATCAAGACATCCATCGAATCTTCCCGAATTTCACGGTAACAAAAATTGACCGTAGCAGCGGAAAGTTTGATACGATCAAGTCGCTGAGTACCCCAATGGGTATGGGCTATGAATATTTGGAACCCAAAGAAAGCAGTAAGGTTAAAGGTATTGTGACCCGGTATAAAGATCGTTATGATATTCTGGAAGATATCAAATCAGCTACAGTTAATGTAGACCAGAAAATGAAAGCTAAATCGGTTGAGCCTGGCAAATATGATATGGTACTTGACCCTTCACACCTATGGTTAACTATCCATGAATCTGTAGGTCATCCTACAGAATTGGATCGCGTATTGGGCTATGAAGCGAATTATGCAGGTACCAGCTTCTTAAGTTTAGACCGGTTGAACTCCAAAAAATTCAACTTTGGCAATAAGCTGGTGAATGTTGTTGCAGATAAAACCGAAAAAACCTCATTAGGAGCAGTAGGGTACGATGATGAAGGTGTAGCATGCAAGAAATGGGATATTATAAAAGATGGAGTCCTTGTTAATTTCCAAGCAACCCGCGACCAGGCACACATGATTGGGTTAAAGGAATCTCAGGGATGTTCCTATGCTCAAAGCTGGGCAGATGTTCAGTTCCAGCGCATGCCGAATGTATCTCTTCAACCTGGAAAAGAGAAGTTAAGCGTAGATGACATGATCAAAAATGTTGAAAAAGGGGTGTATATTATTGGTGATGGTTCATTCTCTATTGACCAACAACGTTATAATTTCCAGTTTGGCGGCCAAATGTTCTACGAGATCAAAGAAGGCAAGATTGTTGGAATGCTAAAAGATGTAGCCTACCAATCAAACACTCAGGAATTCTGGAATGCAGTTGGTGCGGTTTGCGATGAAAGTGATTACCGTCTTGGTGGCGCCTTCAATGATGGCAAGGGTCAGCCAAGCCAGTCGAATGCCGTATCTCACGGTAGTTCAACAACACGATTTAACGGAGTTAATGTAATTAATACAGCAAGAAAAATATAAGATATGGGCATAATAAGTAAAGCAGAAGCTCAAGCAATTCTAAAGAAGGCATTGAGTTTTTCTAAAGCAGATGAATGCGAGGTAAGTTTGAATGGTACCGAGGGCGGAAATATCCGCTATGCAAGAAACGCGGTTTCAACAGCTGGTGATATCAGTACAATGGGACTGGCAATCAGCTCTACATTCGGTAAAAAAACAGGTTCTGCAACGATCAATGAATTTGATGATGCATCACTTGAAAAAGTAGTAAGAAGATCTGAAGAACTGGCACAGCTGGCACCACCTAACCCGGAGTACGTTTCTCTGGAAGGTCCTAAAACTTTTGCAGAATCCATTACCTATAATGCCGCTACGGCTGCTATCAATCCCGACATCAGAGCTGAAGCAGTAAGAAAGAGTTTGGAAGTTGCCAAAGCAGCTAACCTAGAGGCAGCAGGATTTCTTGAGAATTCTACCAGTTTCAGAGCGATCATGAATTCAAAAGGTTTGTTCGCTTACAATACAGATACTGACGTTTCATTTTCTGTAACCACGCGTAATCAAGCCGGTACTGGATCAGGTTATGTAAGCGAAAGTTTTAATGACATCAGCAAACTGGATACACTGGCATTGACTAAAGTTGCATCAGCAAAAGCGAATGGATCGGCAGGTGCAAGAGCTATTGAACCTGGCAAATACACGGTAATTCTAGAACCACTTGCTGCAAGTGATATGCTATCCAATATGGTTAGAGGCTTCGATGCAAGAAGTGCAGAAGAAGGCAGAAGTTTCATGAGTAAAAAAGGTGGAGGCACCCGCTTAGGTGAACAATTGTTCAATGAGCAGGTAAACATCTATTCAGATCCATTCAATGCTGATTTACCTTCAGGAACATGGAATGGCGATGGTCTTCCACAAGAAAAAGTTACCTGGGTTGAAAAAGGTGTAGTCAAAAATTTGAGCTATTCCCGTTACTGGGCACAGCAAAAAAATGTAAAACCTATAGCTGGTGCTAACAGAATCATTATGGAAGGTGGAACAGCTTCACTCGAAGACCTAATCAAAAGCACTGAAAAAGGCATATTGGTTACACGTTTCTGGTATATCAGAAGTGTTGATCCTCAAACTTTACTACTTACCGGACTGACACGTGATGGTACATTTTATATTGAAAACGGAAAGATTATGTTTCCTGTGAAAAATTTCAGGTTTAATGAAAGTCCAATCATCATGCTAAACAATGTGGAAGCTTTAGGAAAACCACAACGTAGCGGAAATATGATCGTACCACCTATGAAAATCAGAGATTTCACCTTCTCATCTCTTTCTGACGCAGTATAAATCATCATATATTAACTCAGAATTAATTAATTATCGTTATGAGAAGAAGGGATTTTTTATACGTTTCAGGAATAGGTGTTGGAGCATCCATGCTGCAGTCCATCCCGGTCATAGGCCGTGATATTGCTATTGAGGATGCTTTAATTCCGGTTGATGCCAGTCTGAAGAAAAAATTGGCAGATATCGCATTGAATGCTGCCCGATCTAAAGGGGCTACGTATGCTGATGTTCGCATCGGTAGGTATCTGAACCAGTTTCTCACTACCCGTGAAACCCGCGTTGAGAGCATCAGCAACACTGAATCTTACGGAATGGGAATTCGAGTTATTGCTAATGGAAGCTGGGGCTTTGCAGCAATCGATAACCTAACCGAGGATACTATTGCAAAAGCAGCGGCATCGGCAGTACAGATTGCGAAGGTAAACTCCAAACTGCTGACCGAGCCGGTCAGACTTGCCCCCCAAAAGGGATATGGTGAAGTTAGTTGGACAACACCTTTTGAAAAGAACTCATTCGAGATTCCGATCAAAGAAAAAACAGAATTACTGCTTGCAGTAAATGATGCTGCCTTAAAAGGTGGGGCTAATTTTGTTAATTCATCCTTGTTTCTGGTGAATGAACAGAAGTACTTTGCCTCAACCGAAGGTTCTTACATTGATCAGGATATTCACAGGCTTTGGCCAACCTTTACCGTAACAAAAATCGATTCTAAATCAGGAAAATTTGAAACTCGCAACTCGCTAAGTTCACCGATGGGAATGGGTTACGAGTACCTGAATCCGAAGAAAGAAGAAGAGATTGACGGACTGTTCACTATTTACAAAAAACGGTATAATATGCTGGAGGATGCCGTTACAGCAACCCGACATGTAGATGAAAAATTAAGGTCAAAACCAGTAGAGCCCGGAAAATATGATCTGATCATTGATCCAACTAATCTTTTCCTGACCATTCATGAATCTGTAGGACACCCTTCTGAGCTTGACCGCGTTTTAGGATATGAGGCAAATTATGCCGGTACTAGTTTCCTAACTCTGGATAAATGGGAAAGCAAGAAATTCAACTTTGGCAGTAAGATCGTCAACTTTGAAGCCGATAAAACAGAAAAAGGATCTCTTGCAGCAGTTGGCTATGATGACGAAGGGGTTAAATGCAAAAACTGGGATATCATTAAGGACGGAATTCTGGTCAATTACCAAACCATTCGCGACCAAGCACATATTTTGGGACTTCCCGAATCGCAGGGCTGCTGCTATGCCGACAGTTGGGATAAGGTTCAATTTCAGCGCATGCCTAATGTTTCACTCAAAGCCGGAAAAACTCCACTGAGTGCAAATGAAATGGTTAAAAACGTAGAGAAAGGAATTTATATTTTTGGGCGTAACTCCTACTCTATCGATCAGCAACGTTATAATTTCCAATTTAGCGGACAACTTTGTTTTGAAGTGAACGATGGAAAAATCGGCGGCTTGTTAAAAGATGTGGCTTATCAGTCAAACACCCAAGAATTCTGGAACTCTTGTTCAGCCATTTGTGATGAAAAAGATTATCGCCTGGGCGGTTCTTTCTTCGACGGAAAAGGTCAGCCTAGTCAAGTAAGCGCAGTATCACATGGATGTGCTACTACCTTATTTAAAGGTGTAAATGTGATTAATACCGGCAGAAAAATATAGCTAAAGATAAACTAATTGGATACCGGCATTAGCGTAAAACCTTTGCCGGTATTTTTTTGATTTTTAGGTCGCTTCGGCTAATCACAATCCGTCTGCTAAATAGTAATTTAAGATAACTTAACTGACCATTTATGACTACTGATACCGGAAATTATACTAGGGGGGAAAGAAAAATCTGAAAAAAGGCATTTGGAATACAAGTAACATTCTGTTTCAGTCTGCGTCTAAAATTCAAAATTTTAAAAACATGCTTAACCTCATTGAAAGACAAATTATTTATATATTTAATTTGTTACCGCTCAAAAGCTTCTCAAAAACAGTACAATTACCTGTTGAGTTTTTGCTAATAAGACTACCCCTTAAAAATACTAACCTAAAAAATAAATGAGAAGAAGAGATTTTGTTCACCTTACGGGGCTGGGTGCTGCTGCAGCTATGCTTCCGTCTATTCCTGTTTGGGGTAATTCAGTTCCGCTGGATGCTGCTCTAGACCGGATTGATCCGGTACTTAAAAAACGGATGTCTGATGTAGCACTGAATGCTGCACGTTCTAGAGGTGCCACTTATACGGATGTTCGCATTGGGCGGTACCTGAATCAGTTTGTGGTTACCCGTGAAGACAAAGTGGAAAACATTGTGAATACTGAATCTTATGGGATGGGTATTCGCGTAATTGCAAACGGAAGCTGGGGATTTGCCGCTACCGACAAAATGGATAATGACAGTATCGCAAAAGCAGCTGAATTAGCTGTAGCTATAGCCAAAGAAAATTCTCGTCTGCTCACGGAACCGGTACAACTGGCGCCACAAAAAGGATATGGAGAAGTGAGTTGGAAAGCACCAATTGAAAAAAATGCATTCGAAGTACCGATGAAAGAAAAAGTTGATCTTTTACTTTCGGTAAATGATGCAGCGCTGAAGGGCGGAGCAAATTATGCCAATTCGGTCCTTTTTCTGGTCAATGAACAGAAATACTTTGCCTCTACAGATGGTTCCTATATCGATCAGGACATTCACCGTATTTGGCCTACTTTCTTCTTAACAAAAATCGATGCAAAGTCTGGAAAATTCGAAACCCGAAATTCTTTAAGTGCGCCAATGGGTATGGGATACGAATACCTAGAAGCCCGTCCTCAGGATAAGATCCAGGGAGTTACTACCCTCTATAAAGGAAGATACGACATGCTCGAAGATGCAAAAGCTGCCGCTACTCAAGTTGGACAAAAAATAACTGCCAAATCTGTGGAAGCAGGAAAATACGACCTTGTTTTAGATCCCTCTCACCTTTGGTTAACCATACATGAATCTACTGGTCACCCAACTGAATTAGACAGAGTACTCGGTTATGAAGCAAACTTTGCAGGAACAAGCTTCCTGACCTTAGATAAATGGCAGTCTAAAAACTTCAAATATGGAAGCGACTTAGTAAACATCGTGGGTGATAAAACACAACCCGGCTCACTTGGTGCAGTAGGTTATGACGATGAAGGTGTTGGAACAAAAAAATGGGATATTATCAAGGATGGTGTTCTAGTCAATTACCAGGCTATCCGCGATCAGGCACATATTGTTGGCCTGAATGAATCTCAAGGTTGTTGCTATGCCGATAACTGGAGCAGTGTACAGTTTCAGCGGATGCCAAATGTATCCCTATTGCCGGGTAAGAAACAGAAAAGCATTGATGACCTAATCAAAAATGTTGAGAAAGGAATTTATATCATTGGCGACGGATCTTTCTCAATCGATCAGCAACGCTATAATTTCCAATTTGGTGGGCAGCTATATTATGAAATCAAAGAAGGAAAAATTACAGGGATGCTGAAAGATGTTGCCTACCAGGCAAATACACAGGAATTCTGGAATGCATGCAGCGATATGTGCGATGAACGTGATTATCGCTTAGGTGGATCATTCTTTGATGGCAAGGGTCAACCAATGCAATCTAGTGCAGTTTCACATGGATGTGCTACTACCCGTTTTAATGGAGTTAATGTAATCAATACAGCAAGAAAAATCTGAAGATAAGACCATGTCAATACTAAGTAAAGAACAGGCTCAGGCACTTTTAAAGAAAGTGTTGAGCTATTCCAAAGCAGATGAATGTGAGGTGAACCTCAGTGGTTCTGATGCAGGAAATATACGATATGCCAGAAACTCTGTTTCAACCAGCGGTGGGGTCAGCTCCAATAGTTTGGTGGTATCATCTGCCTTCGGCAAAAAGATGGGAGTAGCAACAATCAATGAATATGACGATGAGTCGCTTCGAAAGGTTGTTCAACGTGCCGAAGAACTAGCTATGCTGGCACCTGAAAACCCTGAATTTGTTTCATTTATGGGTCCGCAGACCTATCCTGAATCGGCAACCTTTGTTCAGGCAACGGCAGATATGAGTCCAAAAGACCGTGCTGATGCTGTTGCAGCAAGCCTGCAGATCTCAAAAGAAAATAAGTTGACCGCTGCCGGCTTTCTGGAAAATAATACCTCCTATTCAGCAATGATGAATTCAAAAGGGCTTTTTGCCTATAATACTTCTACTGGCGTCAGCTTCAATGTTACGCTACGTACCGAAGATGGAAAAGGTTCTGGCTATGCAACCAAATCGTATAACGACTTCAAAAAACTGGACGTAAAGGCTGCTTCAGCATCAGCTGCAATCAAAGCTGCGCGCTCTGCAACAGCCAGAGCAATAGAGCCAGGAAAATACACGGTGATTCTTGAGCCTGCCGCCGCCCTTGTGCTTCTTGAAAATTTATTTTTTGGAATGGATGGCCGTCAGGCGGATGAAGGAAGAAGCTTTATGAGTAAACCTGGTGGTTTAACTAAACTTGGTGAAAAACTAGTGGATGAACGTGTCAATATTTATTCAGACCCCTTCAATACTGAACTCCCAACAAGTACCTGGAGTGGCGATGGAAGAGCTCAGGAAAAAGTAAACTGGATTGAGAATGGCGTAATGAAAAACCTGTTCTACTCACGCTATTGGGCACAAAAGAAAGGTGTAAAAGCCATTCCTACACCTGAAGCTGTGATTATGGCCGGCACTAATCAATCGCTAGAAGATCTGATCAAAAGCACCGAGAAAGGTATTTTAGTTACCCGTTTATGGTATATCCGAAGTGTAGATCCTCAAACAGTATTACTTACCGGATTAACCCGTGATGGTACTTTCTATATTGAAAATGGGGAAATTAAATTCCCTGTAAAGAATTTCAGGTTCAATGAAAGTCCAATTATTATGCTAAATAATCTCGAAGCCCTAGGCAAACCAGAACGAACAGTGAGTGGTGAATCTGGAATCAATGCACTGATACCGCCAATGAAGATCAGAGATTTTACATTCTCTTCGCTCTCAGACGCGGTATAGCATACCTTTTGATTTAGGTGGTGGTTGTTCTCAACGACCACCTAAATTTTAAAACCTTTTCCCTATTTTCACTATCTTAGCTCTCAGCTGGTTGGTGATAACACCAACCATAGGTCAATAAGGAAATAAATATGTCTGATACAAAAATTTTTGAACCTGGATCATATCGTTATCTTCGAGGCGTAAGGCAGTATTCTGCCGGTATAACGGCACAAGATGGTTATAGATTAGAACGTGTACGATTCAGTCGGCCGCTGCCACTAATCGAGGGCTTTTTACGCATCCAACAACATCTCGAAACTTTAGGTCGTCCGCTCGCTGCATTTGGAGCTTGCGAGTTACGTTCACCCGAGCCATTTACCGAACAAGGCTTTGTTGACTTTAATAACCTTTACATGGGCACTTTAAAAGCCTGGGGTATTTACGAGGAGGGTGGTGACAATCCGATATCTCGCTCAAATGTCTGTCCAGAATTGACTAAACCATTGAGTCCGAGTATTCATGCTTTTACTTATACAGTGCCTGATGCCAAGGCAAAACCCTCTTTTGTTATCGCTGGTAGTGCTGAAGCTCCAGAGGGCATGAGTGATTATCGTACTCACAGTATTAGTCTTGGTGACCTATCCAAAGAGGGCTTAATGAAAAAGGGACGTTGGGTACTTAATGAGATGGAACGTCGAATGGCTGGTCTTGGCTTTAATTGGGCAGATTCTACAGCAACCCAATTGTATACTATCCATGACATTCACCACGTAATGGCGAACGAAATTGTAAAACGTGGCGCAGCATTAAGTGGTATTGACTGGCATTACAATAGACCGCCAGTGAAAGACTTAGAGTTTGAAATGGACTGTCGCGGAGTTTATGCTGAAATCGTTATAGATACTAGGTAATTTTATATAGCTGGCGCACGTGTTTCGCGTGTGCCCCCATTAACTGTGGTTGGTGTTTCTAACCAATAACACTCTAGTATTAATTTCATGAAACCATCATGATTTAGGCAAAATCCACAGGGGTAAGATTATTAAATCATAATCGCTACATCATCCTTAAAAAACAATACATAGACAGATGAAAAAAATAGTTTTAATTTTCCTTTTCACAATTATTGTTAATTCAGGTTTTGCACAAAAAGGCTGGATCAATCTCTTCAATGGAAAAGACCTCAAAGACTGGAAAGTGAAGATTAATGGTCACCCACTGAATGATAATTATGCCAATACCTTTCGAGTTGAAAACGGAGTAATGAAAGTTTCGTATGATGGCTATTCTGAATGGAAGGATCGGTACGGTCATATTTTTTATAAAAACCCATATTCTGCCTATGTTTTAGTTGTTGAATATCGGTTTACAGGAAACCAGATTCCTGGCGGACCAGGTTGGGCTATTAGAAATAGCGGAGCCATGCTACATGGTCAATCTCCTGAAAGCATGGGTCTAAATCAGGATTTTCCAATTTCTCTCGAAACCCAGTTTCTGGGCGGCGATGGCAAGAATGCAAGAACAACATTAAACCTTTGTACTCCAGGCACCAACGTATTCCTCAATGGGAAATTATTTACACCTCATTGCGTGAATTCTACCTCAAAAACGTATCATGGTGATCAGTGGGTGCGAGCCGAGATCGTTGTTCTTGGCGATTCATTAATTCAACATCGCCTGGAAGGAAAAACCGTTTTTGAATATACTAAACCACAGATAGGTGGTGGAAACGTAGCAAATTTTGATCCGACAGTTAAAATAGATGGAAAAGCTTTGAAAGAAGGATACATTTCATTGCAAAGCGAAAGCCATCCGGTAGAGTTCCGAAACGTGAAATTATTCAATCTTGCAAAATACATGAATAATCCTGCTAAGTTGGATGCTAAGCTTAAGGGAATACTCCAGTGAGAAAGCTGAAAGCTAAAAGCAGAAAGCTAAAAGCGGAAAGCGGAAAGTATAATTAGTTTCAATAATTAAAATCTTCACTAGTATTCAAATCCCCAGACAACAGAATCAAGAATCAAGAACCAAGAACAAAGACTGTTTAGTGCTAATTGAAATTCTCTGCTTTTTTCATACCTCTGACTTCATACCTCAGATAACAGACAACAGATAACTGACAACAGATAACTGACAACTGATAACTGACAACAGATAACTGATAACTGACAACTGATAACTGACAACTCAAATCAGCCTATCCTTAATCACCACAGTTCCTGCGATCCTATCATGCAAACACTGTTGTCGTTTATCAAAAAAGCCCATCAGATAGCCTAATCCAAGAGTTGCTGTACTGAGTATTTTACTCAGGTTTCTTACCAAGGAGCGACTAAATGTTATGGGATTCCCCTTTTCATCGCTAACCTTCAATCCCATTAAAACCTTACCCCAAGTACCTTGCCGTATTGAAGATTCCATCACAATACTGTAGATAAATTTTGCTTCAGGAATGATGCCTAGGCCGGCTAATGATACAATAATTCGTAATTGCTTTTCATCAATAAAGAGTACTACTGCGGTAGCGATAACACAATATATCCCAAAAATGATAAAATAGTCGATGATCACAGCCAGCAGCCTTACATCCAGACTAGCAAAATACTGAGGAAGACTAACATGAGCTTTTAACCCAAGAAATTCACACAATTCTGGAACCTCATGTGCTTCTTTATAGTCATCCATCTCCTCTGATTTCACAAAAGTTCCGGTCTTGATTTTTAGTCCCTTCAATTCTGCTAGCGCATACGGACCACTGGGCTTTCCTTCAATAACTACACTATATTCTTTCATTTTTTATATATAAAAAGACTTTGGATTAAATCCAAAGTCTGGCCTAAGTCTATCAATTACCTCCGGTTATTCGGGGTATATGGGGTTAATACTTTCTAACTTCAAATGAAGAGAGTCCACCTTTCAGACTAATATTGATTTTTTTTGCTGCTGTGTTGTAATTGCTGGTCTGGTAGGTGCCATCAGACTGTTTATTAAAGCCGATGAAATCTTTGGATGAAAGTCCACTATCTACTACAATGCGGCACCCTGATTCAGATGGCACATCAATCTCAACATTTGCAACTCCTGTTTCAACAGTGACACTGGTTAGCGGTTGAAGCGAACCAATTTTTGCTTCAAATGAAGCGGCTCCACCCTCAAATTTAAGGGAACTTACTTTATAAGGTGTCAGATCGAAAATAGCCTCTCCTGCTCCCATCCCTATATGAATATCCCAAACCGGAGTCAAATTCAAACGAATATTCGTTTTATTATTCTCCATTTCATCCAGATTCCAGCGTTGCTCACCGCTGCGCATCTTGAAATTTAAAACTTCAACAGAATCACTGATACTTTTTGTGAGAGTGTATTTTGCAAATTGTTTTTTAACATCTGCTTCAAAAAGACTCGAGGTTGTATCCTGAAGTTTAAAACTGGTAGCTCCGCCCTGAATAGTTAATTCTGCTCTCTTGGCACCTCCATAAGGTTCTATAAAATAATTCGGAGTATATAGTGTTGAATCATTACCATTATCTTCATTGTCGAATTGGAAGCTGATCCACCTGCTATCGTCATTGGGACGAGAACCCTGATATCCGATCAGCGCTAAGGCTACCAATGTAATTGCTGCAACCAAAGCAGGAACTACCTTTTGATTCCCAAACCTACTGAGCAGCATATTAGTACCGATTAAAATAAAGATCACTGGCCAAAACCGCCATACTGAAACCCAATAAAAGTCTATTACGTTAAAGTTATCCAGTAGGAATATCGATCCTATGAAAATGTAGATCAATCCCCAAACAATTTTTCCGGTTTTCATATTGTCTTATTAGTAGAATCGTCAGTATTTGGGTTAGTTTCTTCAGTACCTTTATTTTCGGGAGTTTCAGGCTTTACTTCAGGCTCACTAAATGTGGTAAATTGAGCCAAATCATCTTTCCATTTATTATTATTTAACGCTCCAGAAAGCGTATAAATTCCCATTCCTATTAATATCAATGGCCATAAATTGTGAAACTCAACCCAATCAGGGATCAAATTAAATTCGTTCAGAAGAAAGAATGTTCCAAATACTATAAAAATAACTCCTACAATTAAACGTCCCTTACCCGTATCTCTTTTCTTAGGTTTTGAATATGCCATTCCCGGTATTGGATTAGATGAATTTGCAGGGTCATTTACGTTGTAATTTGTTGTAAACTTTGCATAATCAGGCAGATAAGGTTTTCTTGGAACGGCAATCCAAAGTACTAGGTAAGCAAGCAAACCTGAAGCACCTGCCATAACAGCTATAACAAAAGCAATCCTAACCCAGGTTACATCCACATCAAAATAATCTGCCAGTCCGGAGCAAACACCAGCAATCATTTTATCCTGTTGGTTACGTTGAAGTTTCTTTTCCATTTTCTTAGCGTTTAAATATTCAGCTAGTTTTAGTTTTTAAAATCTATTATTCTTTTTTATTTCAATTGATAGATCAAAACTAAGCTATAAGCTTAATGCTGAGAACAGTAATTAGGTAGGTTATCCTATGTTCTCGGTAAAGTCCAATGAAATGTCGGTGAAAAAAAATCTAATCTTAAATTTCACCTTTTAAAGGCCTAATGAGTACCTCATCAACATTTGCTCCTGCACTCATTTGCAGACAATTGATGATACTACTTGCAACATCTTCTGGAGCAATAAACCTTTCGGAGGGCAATGTGGTTCCCGCCCATGAATCGGTCAGTGTTGCTCCCGGCAAAATAGCGGTAACCTTGATGCCAAATGGCATTAGTGCTTCTCTTAATACTTTGCTCAGACTTAATAATGCAGCCTTACTTATACTGTATGAGCCAGCGTTAATCACTGGATTAACACTTGCAATTGAGCAAATATTGAAAATATGACCTGCAGATTTTAATTTCATACGCTCTGCAATAAATTTACTTAAATAATGTGGTGCAAAAACATTGACTTTCATCTGCCTTTCCAAGGATGACTCTTCCTCCTGCAATACATTAGATGGAATGTATAAACCCGCATTATTCACCAAAACATCTGCAGATCCCAGACATTTTAATGAAAAATTTGCAAATTCTTTGACATCAGTCATATTTTCCATGTCTGCCTTCATTCCATAAAAACAAAGTTTAGGATAGGCTTCTCTTAGTTCAACGAGTTGGGCATCGAGTTCTTGTTGGTTTCTTGCACACAAAACGATGTTAAAATTATGAGCAGCAAGTTGCCTGACAATAGCACTGCCTATTCCTTTTGTTGTACCGGTAACAATAGCATTCATAAGTTAAATTTAAGAAAATCAATCGGGGTAATTTAAGGCATAATGCCAATTGATTACATTTGCTAAATTATTAATCATCTGTGAGTGGATGATAATTTTATATTAATATTGTATAATCTGTAAAGAAACAATTGTCAAATGATATTTCACCCCTTAGGTAAATATATTTTATTGCTAAAAGCTGTGTTCCGCAGACCTGAAAAATGGAATATTTACCGAACTGAGATTTTACATGAAATGGTTTCCATAGGTGTAGGCTCACTAGGAATAATTGCTATTATATCCTTGTTTTTGGGTGCGGTAACAACCGTGCAGACTGCATTTCAGCTGGTAAGTGATTTTATACCGAGATCTGTAATTGGTATGATTGTTCGTGATTCAGCAATACTAGAACTTAGTCCAACCATTTCTGCTATTGTACTTGCTGGAAAAGTTGGGTCAAGTGTTGCTTCGCAAATTGGAACCATGCGCGTTACTGAGCAGATTGATGCACTTGAGATAATGGGCATAAACAGTCCTGGCTACCTGATTCTGCCAAAGATCATTGGTGCAGTTACCATGATTCCATTATTAGTGATCATCTCTATCGGATTGACAATCACAGGGGGCTATATAGCAGGCACTGCCTCGGGAGCCGTTACAGGACAGGATTTTATTAATGGAATCACTACAACTTTCATCCCCTTTACGTTTACAGTATCGATGGTTAAATCTGTAATTTTTGGATTTATAATTACTTCAGTTGCAGCCTATCAGGGTTTTTATACCGATGGGGGAGCTCTTGAAGTTGGCCGCTCAAGTACCAAGGCCGTGGTAATCAGTTGTATTGCCATACTTTTCACTGATTACCTTGTCGCACAGTTATTGCTATGATAGAGGTCAGAAACATACATAAAACATTCGGCGAAAATCATATTTTAAAAGGTATTTCAGCAGAATTCAAAGAAGGAATGTGTAACCTAATCATCGGTGGCTCCGGATCAGGAAAAACAACTTTATTGAAATGCATGGTTGGATTACATGAGCCTGAAGAAGGCTCCGTAATTTACGATGGTCGAAATTTTACACGCATGAACTTCCAGTCTAGAATTGAAATCCGTACCGAGATCGGAATGCTTTTTCAGGGCTCTGCTCTATTTGATTCTATGAATGTGGAGGATAATATCATGTTTCCAATAAACATGTTCACCGATCAGAATCACAAAGAAAAGCTTGAACGTGCCAATTTCTGTCTGGAAAGAGTAAATCTGGCAGGCAAAAACAAATTGTTTCCTGCCGAGCTATCTGGTGGAATGAAGAAAAGAGTGGGTATTGCCCGTGCCATAGCCATGACCCCAAAATATCTTTTTGTAGATGAACCCAATTCTGGTCTCGACCCTAAAACTGCCATAGTTATAGACGAACTTATTCAGGAATTAACCGTTGAATATAAAACCACTACCATTGTTGTTACCCACGATATGAATTCTGTTATGGGTATCGGTGAAAATATAATCTTCCTTCATGAAGGAAAAAAATGGTGGGAAGGATCGAATAAAGAAATTTCGCAAACTGATAATATTGAACTAAATGAATTTGTATTTGCCAGCAAATTCATGCAAGCTTTACAAAAAAATAATAGATGATTCAACTGTTAACCCCTGAAAACTGGAAAGATTACGAGCTGATCGATTGTGGTGATTTTGAAAAGCTGGAACGATTTGGGAATGTGATCTTAATACGTCCTGAACCACAGGCTGTTTGGGGAAAGGGACTTCCAGAAAGCGACTGGACTAAATTACACCATATCCGGTTCAAGGGCCGTTCAGCAACATCAGGAGAGTGGATAAAAAAAGATCAGAAAACGCCCGACAGATGGCATATTAATTATAAAAACGGAGATATCACCTTAAAGTTTAGGCTTGCCCTCACTTCATTTAAGCATTTGGGTATTTTTCCGGAGCAGGCCGTTAACTGGGACTACATCATTAAGTGTATCGGAAGTTTCAAAACCGAACAACCAAAAATACTAAATCTATTTGCCTATACCGGAGGCGCCTCTTTGGCAGCCTGTGCTGCAGGTGCTGAAACTACTCATGTCGATTCAATCAAACAGGTAGTGAGCTGGGCAAATGAAAATCAGACTTTGTCAGGATTAGAAAATATTCGATGGACCGTTGAGGATGCCCTGAAATTCGTTAAACGCGAAGTTAAAAGAGGACGCAAATATAATGGCATCATTCTCGATCCGCCGGCTTACGGTCATGGTCCGAATGGTGAAAAATGGAAGCTTGAAGACAATATCAAAGAGATGATGGAAGATGTTGTAAAATTGCTAGACGAAGATGAACATTTTCTTATTTTGAACACCTATTCGCTTGGATTTTCATCTGTTATAGTCGAAAATCTGATCCGTTCATCTTTCCCAAAAGTTCAAAACCTAGAAAGCGGTGAACTTTACCTTCAGGCAAGTTCAGGATATAAATTGCCCCTGGGTGTGTTTGGAAAGTTTTGTAAGATTTGATAAAATATATTTGTTAATAAAGGAAGTATGTGTTAAATTAATATGCTTTCAATACCAAAACCGAAAATCAAAAATTAGAATGATAAAACCCAAATTACTGATATCGAGCGTTGCATTTCTTGCTTTTGCAACCCTATTTACTAACTGTTCAGAGTCAAACAGCAAAACAGGAAACAAATCAGCGATCAACGCCAATGGCGAACTGGCCAGTTCAGATTCAGAAATTGAAGAAGATGCTGCACTTGAGCCTATAGATACTGCACTTTATACTAAAAAAATCAAAGAACTTGCCAATGGTGATACTACCGGAAAATGGCCAGTAAAAAAACAACCATATCCTCTTGCTGGGGCAATATTGCCTTATAAAAGAGTAGTTACCTATTATGGAAACCTGTATTCTAAAAAAATGGGGGCTCTTGGAGAGTATGCACCAAAAGAGATGCTTCGAATGCTCTATGCTGAAGTTAGTAAATGGGAAAAAGCAGATCCTCAAACACCGGTACAACCGGCATTACATTACATTGCTGTGGTTGCAGCAGGTGATCCGGGAAAAGATGGGAAATACAGAAATAGAATGCCTGATAAGCAGATCGACTCCGTATTAACCATCTCAAGAATGAAAAAAGGAATGATCGTTTTTCTTGATATTCAGGTAGCATTAAGCACCATCAGAGAAGAACTTCCGCGTCTTGAAAAATATCTAAAAATGCCAAATGTTCACTTGGGAATAGATCCTGAATTTTCGATGAAAGGAGGCGTTTTACCAGGCAGAAAAATAGGAACATATGATGCTTCAGAGATCAATTATGTATCTGATTACCTTGCAAAACTCGTAAAAGCAAATAATTTACCCCCTAAGATATTCATCGTTCATCGTTTTACGAAAAAGATGGTAACTAACTACCAAAATATAAAATTAAGGCCTGAAGTTCAAGTGGTTATGCACATGGATGGCTGGGGTGAGCCCGAACTTAAAATGGGAACACATCGTCACTTTATCTATTCAGAACCTGTACAGTTTACTGGATTTAAATTATTCTATAAAAACGACCTCAAAAAAGCTCCCAACCGTTTAATGACTCCAGCAGAGCTTATGAAACTTAAGCCACGCCCAAGTTATATACAATACCAATAAAACTAAATCGAAATCTAAAAAAAGGGGAAATTACTTTGTGATTTCCCCTTTTTCTTTACGATAGGCTTATAATACTTTCAAAATAAATCTTGAAATTGTATAAAAAAAAATGAATCAGGCAACAATTGGAGGAGGTTGTTTTTGGTGTACAGAAGCAGTTTTCCAGAATTTAAAAGGTGTTTATAAGGTAGTATCAGGTTATATGGGAGGCCATAAACTTAATCCTACCTATGAAAATATTTGCCAGGGTAATACCGGTCATGCCGAAATAATCCGCATCGATTATGATCCTGCCGAAATTTCTTTTGAGAATCTTTTATTGGTGTTTTTTAAAACACACAATCCTACTACCCTAAACAGGCAAGGAAATGATATGGGTACCCAATATCGTTCGGTAATATTTTATGAAAATCAGGAACAAAAGATTATTGCAGAAAATATGATCGATCACCTGCAAAAAGCTATGGTCTTTGAACAACCGATTATTACTGAAGTAAGCCCAGCATCAAAATTCTATGAAGCCGAAGATTATCATCAGGACTATTTTAATAATAATGCTAATAAAGCCTATTGCGTACACGTTATTCAGCCAAAACTAGCCAAGTTTACGCGCGATTTTTGGGATAAATTGAAATAAATTTTCAGGTTATTAATACTTTTCCCTACTGCTATTAAGAGTAGCAATATTAAAAACGATTAGAACAATCCCAGCTGACCCTTATCATCAATATCCAGATCATCCGGGTTGGTAATTTCAAAATCAATTTTTTTAATTGGTTTTTCAGGCTCTTTTACGCTTTCATCTTGTACTTCTGCGACTCTTTCAGGAGTAGCCTCAGCACTCAAAGCAGATTTTTTTGCCTTTGCAGATTTAACTGCCTCTTTCGAACTTTCAATCTGAATTTCCGGAATTATTTCTGGTTCAGAAATGGTGTCCTCTTCTAAATATTCAGGCGCTGATACACTCGTTTCCTTGAAATTCTCCATCTGTACTTCAGATGTAATTTCATCCTTTGTCGCTATATCCGAATCAGCTATTTCAAAGTTTTCAGCTAATTCATTAATTGTTCGAGGTCTATCATCGTCACTAACTTCACTAGCTATGGCAGGCACAGGAACTAGGTTTGCCTGATTCAATCCAGGAGCCTGTTGTACAGATAAAGTAATATCGGGAACCTCTTCAACCACTATTTCATCTTCTTCCTCTTCAACCTGTGAATGGAGAATTTCAATGTTTTTTACTTCATGTGGACTCAGTCTGTTACCCATTGCCTTCATTCCCTTTACCTCAATAGCATCAGCAAGATCGATATCAGAAACTTCCGAAATTTTTGTTTTACCCTTGATAACCTCAAGCCTGATCATCGGCTTTGAATGTCCTGAAATAAAGACCAATTTCGAACCAGAATCTTCAGTAATCACACTCAATTTCTTCCCAATAGAGGTATTTTCAAATACAAATCGCTTCAAATAATGGCTACCTGATTTCCCTTCCAGATAGATCAATGCGAATATTTTTTCAGGATTATACTTCTCAATCAATAATAGATGGTCGTCAAAATGATTGCTTAGGTCAAAGCTGCTCAGCTCGTAAATTCCCTGCTGATTAACCGTCAATATTCGGTCATCGCCATCAAACTCACCCAGGAATTTTCCTCTTCCATCTACATTAAGTCGCTTAAGAATTTCATCAAACCAGATCTTGCGCCCTGATAATGTTGATATACCCTTACTTTTTAGAAGGACTTTTTTTACAGGATACTTAGTTACAATATTTCCCATTGAGCTGCGTCCCTTAATCACATGGTCTGCAAAATCAATGTCGAACTGTAACTTTTTAAGTTTAGAATGTGGTTTTAACTGAATAGTTACGATCTCAGCCTCACCATTTGGATTTGCAGTAAAGTATAATACTTTTGAGCCCTTTGAACCCTTAGTCAGGTCGTATTCTTTCTCGCGGGTAACACCTAAAACAGAGAACCTTTTAATAAAGGAAGTACCATTTTCACCATCCTTATAGATCAAATTATAAACAGTACGCTCATCACTCTTTTTAAATACCTGCGCATGCACTATACCCTTACCAACGAAAGTCTTTTCAGCTACTTTAGAAACATTAAACTTTCCATCTTCCCTAATTACGATCACTTCATCCAGATCCGAACAATCACATACAAATTCATCTTTACGTAATCCCGTACCAATAAATCCATCTTCACGATTCATATACAATTTAACATTGGCTAAAGCCACTTTTGAAGCTTCTACCTTGTCAAATGCTCTGATCTCTGTTTTACGCTCCCTACCGTTTCCGTATTTAGCCCTCAACTTTTCAAACCAGGCAATGGCATAATCTGTTAAGTGTTTCAGAAACTTATTTACTTCTTTAATGTCACTCTCCAATGAAAGCAATTGCTCATCCGATTTCTTAAGATCAAAACGGGTAATGCTACTCATTGGCTTATCGATCAGCTTTTTATAGTCTTCAGGAAGTATTTCCCGATAAAACTGCGGAAAGAATGGTTCAAAGAGTTTGTTTAACACCTCTACCACTGTCTCGAAATTACCTGAACTTTCATACTCATGATTTTTATACATTCCTTCCTGTATAAAGATCTTAAGCAATGAACTAAAAAATATCTTTTCCTTGAGCTCGGCAAGCTTTATTTCAAGTTCAAGCTTCAGGAGGTTTTTGGTATGATGCGTACTTTCAATGAGAATATCATTCACACTCATGAAATAAGGCTTATCGCCTTTTATAATACAGGTATTTGGAGAAATTGAAACTTCGCAATCTGTAAAGGCGTAAAGCGCATCAATAGTCACATCAGGTGAAATTCCCGGAGCAAGATGAATGATGATCTCTACATTTTTAGCAGTGTTATCCTCAATCTTTTTGATCTTGATCTTACCCTTATCGTTAGCAGCGATCACACTGTCTATTAATCCGCCGGTAGTTGTTGTATATGGTATTTCAGTTATAGCAAGTGTTTTTTTATCCCGCTCCACGATCTTTGCGCGCACTCTGATCTTCCCACCACGCATACCTTCACTATAATTACTAAAATCTGCCATGCCACCCATTTGAAAATCAGGAAGCAAGTCTGGTCGATTGCCTCTCAAAACTTCTATGGAAGCATCAATTAGTTCCATGAAATTATGAGGCATAATCTTGGTTGCCAGACCAACAGCAATGCCGTCGGCACCCTGGGCAAGCAAAAGAGGGAATTTAACAGGAAGCGTAACCGGCTCCTTATTTCTTCCATCATAACTACTCTGCCATTCAGTTGTATCCGGATTAAAAACAACTTCAATAGCAAATTTGGATAATCTGGCTTCGATGTAACGGGGAGCTGCAGCAGAATCACCGGTTATCGGGTCGCCCCAATTTCCCTGTGTATCAATCAACAAATTCTTTTGTCCAATCTGAACCATGGCATCACCTATCGATGCATCACCATGTGGGTGATACTTCATTGTATTGCCAATTACGTTTGCCGCCTTATTGAAGCGGCCATCATCCATTTCTTTTAGCGAATGTAAAATACGGCGTTGCACAGGCTTCAGCCCATCATGAATATGAGGAACCGCACGATCTAGGATCACATAGGATGCATAATCTAAAAACCAGTTTTCATATAAACCAGAAAGCGATATTACATTATGTAAACCTTCCGTATTTATGTTTTCGCCTTCCGTATTTTCTATTTCTTCACTCATCCTGTTATTGATGTTCTATCGAATTGTAAATATAAGTTATCGCTGGAAAATGTTAGCGGGAAGTTTTTAACAGGTCTTAATAATTTTATGATACAAACAACTATGATCAATGTCTTAGTTAGTTGATTGCCCTATCAATTCTTCTTCACAAAAACCAGCTCCACCCGTCGATTAGCCTGGCGGCCATCATCTGTTTCATTATCTGCAACTGGCTGAGTATACGACTTGCTGACAGCAGTTATCATAATCTTATCTTCCATCAAGTTGTTAATTGCCTCAATAACGGCCTTGTTTCTGCGTGCTGAAAGATCATAATTATACTCCAGGCTACCTTTGATATCGGTATGACCGGATATGTTCAATTTAAAATACTCTCTTTGCTTTTTGAAGATTTCAATGACTTCGCGAAGTTTGTTCATTTCAGACTCTTTAACTTCCGATTGATCAAAATCAAAAAGGATGACCATAGTTGACATATCTTTCAAAGTAGGTTTTAAGTCAACACTTAACTGTTCAGCTACAGAAGAAGGTATAATTGCTAATACTGATTTTGGTGATACAGGTATGTTAGTAGTTTCTGCACGCTTTTCAACGGAAAGAGGCTCTTTCGCAGTCTGACTAACAGCCTGGGTTTGAAAACCTTTCTTTGACCATTCCTTTTTATACGCTTCAGGCAAAATCTCTTCCAGCTTTTTCCCTTTTAGGATCAGGTTTGGATCAATCACCTTGCTCAGATCTGGGTATTCATAAAAACCAGGTTGCTGAACATCTTTTTTAGAAGTTAGACTTCGATCCTCAATAAAGACACCTGAATCATAGATGTTGTCAGCAACATCAGCAAGAATGATCTTTAAGTGATACTTTTTATACGGTGTTACATAGGTTTGGGCAATAAGCTTAGTAGTAATTCCATCATAGCGAAGATTTCGGTATAAATTCGGATCCAACGTTTTCATGAGCTCAGCATCGGGCTGAATTACAACTTGATCACCTACTGCTGGTCTGCTAACAGTGAAAATAGACCCGATTTTACGCAATACTCTGCCGGCAAGCGTTCTCTTATAGGTAGTTTTCAATGGTTTTTGCCTTTTGATAGTAACCTGTTTGTACAGGTTATTATCAATGAAATGCTCTGCATTGGTCTTGAAATTAACAGTGTTGATACTGACAGGAACTTGAGTGCCCGGAATTAATGCAATATTTCTAGAAGTACTATCATCTGAAACAATGAAAGCAAAAACATCATTATAGGGTGAGTCAACATATTCGGGATATTCATCTGAACCAAATTGATAATTAAACTGAATACTATTATCCGATGGGACAAAATCAAACTCAATACTACATATATCGTATAGTTTCCCCTTAACAATTCCCGCCAAATCCTGATCTGCCTCAGGGTTCATCACATCTCCAAAAGTTGAGCTCTGGTTATGAGAATTATTATACCCGGCAATATTATAGGAGTTTCCCGACGACAAAATCAATCCCTTTTGCAGTTTCAGAACATTCCCCGTACTTGTAAAAGATAAAGTAGAGAGGGGGTAACCAGTAACTTTAATATTGCCTACTACTACGCCCTGCCCGGTAAAATTATTTTTAACCCATTCATCAATCTTGATGGAAGACAACCTGATCTGAGCATGGCTAATTTCAATAAATAACAAAAAAAGAAAAAGGAGAAATACATATTTTTTCATCGTCAATTTATCTTTCGCAGAGAAGAATTTCATTTTCAAAAACGCCCTTTTTAATATACAATTTACGATTATTTTTGCAGTCTCAATTCTTCAAAAGCAAAAGGAAGTAAAGTTTTTATACCAGTTGTACGAATAATCGCTCCATTGAGGCAATAAAATAGAACGTTGATAGGATGGGATTGCTTTTTCTCATACTCTGCCATGACTTGAAGGCAGGCACCACATGAAGTAACGGGCTCTCTTATTAAAAAATGATCTGTTTGGGCTGTGATGGCCATGCTTATTATCTTATCATCGGGATAAGTTGTGCCAATCATAAAAAGGGCAACACGTTCAGCACAAAGCCCCGAAGGATAGGCCACATTTTCCTGATTACTCCCGTAAACAATTCTACCGCTTTCAAGCTGAACAGCAACTCCAACTCTGAAACCAGAATAAGGCGAATGAGAATTACTCATTGCTTTTTTAGCCTCGATACAGAGAATCTGATCCTGGCTATTTAATTCATCCAGCGAATTATATTCATCAAAGGAAATGGTGATGTTTCTTTTTTGCATAGTTCAATCTGTCAACAATTCGGCCACCGCTTCCTGAGGCTCTTCTTCGCCAACAAAATCAACTTCCACCCGAAGGTTTTTGATAATATGTTGCTGCCTGTCGGGCGTATTTTTACCCATATAATATTCTAACAGGTTCTTAATACTTTGTTCTTTAGACAAAATCACAGGATCAAGACGAATATCCTTACCTATAAATAACTCAAATTCTACTGGAGATATCTCTCCCAGCCCTTTAAATCGTGTTATTTCAGGTTTATTACCCAATTTCCTGATGGCCCGCTGCCTTTCCTCATCACTATAACAATAAATAGTTTCCTTTTTATTACGCACCCTAAAAAGTGGGGTTTGAAGAATTGAAACATGTCCTGCTTTTACAAGATCAGGAAAGAACTGAAGAAAAAATGTCATCAGCAATAAGCGGATATGCATTCCATCAACGTCTGCATCGGTAGCGATCACAATGTTATTGTAGCGTAAATTATCAAGCCCGTCCTCAATATTCAGAGCATGTTGCAACAGGTTGAATTCCTCATTCTCATACACCACTTTTTTGGTTAGGCCGTAGCAGTTGAGTGGTTTTCCTTTTAAACTGAATACCGCCTGGGTCATCACATCACGCGATTTAGTGATAGAACCACTTGCTGAGTCTCCCTCTGTGATAAACAAGGTTGTATCTTGCTTACGCTCATGGCTATCTTCAAAATGTATCTTGCAGTCTCTTAGTTTTTTATTGTGCAGAGATGCTTTTTTTGCCCGTTCATTGGCCAATTTTTTAATTCCGGCAATGTCTTTACGCTCTCGTTCCGATTGAAGTATCCGTTTTAAAAGTGAATCAGCATCTGCAGGGTGCTTATGTAAATAATCATCTAGAGCTTTCTTAATAAAATCATTAATAAAGGTACGTACCGAAGGGCCATCAGGAGCAATATTCTGTGAACCCAGCTTAGTTTTAGTTTGTGATTCAAACACAGGTTCCTGTACTCTGATTGATATAGCCGATACGATTGAAGCCCTGACATCCGAAGCATCGAACTCCTTTTTATAAAATTCACGAATTGTTTTAACTACTGCCTCCCTAAATGCTGCCTGATGAGTTCCTCCCTGAGTGGTATGCTGACCATTCACAAACGAATAATATTCCTCACCGTATTGTTGTCCATGGGTCATGGCAACTTCTATATCATCCCCAATGAGGTGGATAATCGGGTAACGAAGGGTTTCAGTATCCGTATTTCTGGTTAGTAGGTCATATAGCCCCCTTTCAGAGAAAAATTTAGTGCCGTTAAAATTGATCGTCAAACCTGAATTAAGGAACACATAGTTCCAAATCATACTTTCTACGAATTCGGGGATATAGCGATAATTTCTGAAAATGGTTTCATCAGCGTAAAAAACTACTGCCGTTCCATTGCGCTGAGTAGTTTCAGTTTCAGGAAGATCATTAATGAGTATCCCCTGCTCAAATTCCGCTTTTTTTGTACGTCCGTCACGGTATGACTGAACCATGAAATGAGATGATAAAGCGTTGACAGCCTTGGTACCTACACCATTTAAACCTACAGACTTTTGAAAAGCTTTTGAGTCGTATTTACCTCCAGTATTGATCTTGGAAACGCAATCAATCACTTTCCCAAGTGGAATTCCTCTGCCATAATCACGTATAGAGACTTTTTTATCACTAACTGTGATCTCGATAGTCTTGCCTGAACCCATCACGAATTCATCGATTGAGTTATCCAGTATTTCCTTTAGTAAAACATAGATACCATCGTCATAGGCCGATCCATCACCAAGCTTACCGATATACATCCCTGGCCGTAGCCTGATATGCTCTTTCCAGTCGAGAGAACGAATACTATCATCACTATATTCTAATTCAGCCATCTTTGTACCTTTTATTTCAATTGAATCAATTACAAATTTAAAATTTTGATCTGCATACTGTCTGCATAGATTTCAACATTTAAACACCTTTTTAAACAAAAAGAGCCCTGATTAAAATCAAGGCTCTTAAAAATTGTATAGCTAATGCTTAAATTTTTCTAAGTCTGATGATGTGAAGATGATGCATTAACTTAATAATAGGATAAGATGGATCAAATTCATACCATTTTAAAGCAAAATTGACATTATTTGGCTTTTTATGATGATTATTCTGAAACAATTCACCCAGCATCAGAAAGTCTAATGGTAAAGAATTCTTACTGTGGTCATCATTATCATAATTTGAATAACCATATTTATGACCGCACCAGTTCACTACTGCCCCATGAATTGGTCCCATTAAAAAATGGATGGGTAGCAATAAGAACATCCACCAATATTCGGCAAATTGAATATAAAAAGTAATGTAAAACACGATAAATAATGAACGAGTGATCCACAGATCGCCGATACGATCAATCAAGGGCCATGTTGGATAATTATCTCGAAATGCTTGCTCCGGTTCTATTTTAAACCTCACATAATCCAGATAAATGTTTTTAGTCTGGATCATCATACCAATCACATCCTTAAAAAAATGCGGGGAATGAGGATCTTTCTCCGTATCGCTATAGGCATGATGCATACGGTGCATGATAGCATATGCACGAGGATTTAAAAAAGAAGATCCCTGTGCTAGGAATGTTGACATATAGAAAAATTTCTCCCAGAAGAGGCTCATTTTGAACATCTTATGAGAAGAATAGCGATGAAGGAAAAATGTTTGAAAAAACAGGGACAAAAACCAATGACAAAGAAAGAAAATTAAAATAACCATAATATAGATAGCGCTTTGGTTTTAAAGCGTGTGAAAATAAACAAATTTACTTGTTAAAAAATAGAAGAATTGTCATGTTATGCTGACTCAAGACTCTACCTTCCAAAATCATCCTGCAGCCTTACAATGTCTGATTCATCTGATGGATTAGCTTCATCTGTATGTTGCCAGATCTCGGCAACCAGGCCCCAATCATTTAAACCTACCAATCTATGACGCTCGCCCTGTTTTAATACAATCCGTTGGCCAGGATGATATGACCTCAATTCGGTTTCATCATCTGTTAAACTTTTAACAACACCAACTGTTCCCTGAATTACCTGCCAGATCTCGGCCCTGCGATGATGGTATTGCCAAGAAAGACGCTTATTTGGAGAAACGATCAAAAACTTAGGACTAAGTTTCCCTGAAATTTTTAATTCCCCGATTTCTATTCCATCAAAATATGTGTTTGCGAATTTTTGTGCCTGATGTTCATCGATCACAAAAAACCCACCCCAAGGGCGATTTAGATCTTGTTGAACAATATTAAAACCATTTTTTTGTAAACTTTCCTTCGCTTCAAGGAATATTCCTTCTTCTTGTGTTGAATTCATTTCATGCAATAATAATTGTAATGCATGAAAAATGCAATTCCATTATGTTAAGAATGAAGATTTTAAATGATTATACTAAATTCCTATTGAGTGAGGCCCACCGAAATTTTCCAGAAACCGGCCTCTTTGATCTCCACATCCAGCACCTGGTTAGAGATGCTTATTCGAAGTCTGACCGGAAATACAACATCCATTAATTGTATGGACTCTCCTCTTCCTGATTTTGAGATTTGCCGGGTCAGATTATAATTGCCAGCGGTTGCTAAAACCTGTGATATCTCTGCGCCCGGCAATACTTGTCCCCTAATTAGACCAGTTCCTCCGCTAGCATTAAGCGCCTCAATCTGCACACTATTTTCTGTACCTCTTAACTCTTTCCTAACATCGACCTTGGTCATATATTGACCCTTTTCATAAATCGTAAATTGCTTTACCGGCTTTTCTGGTCTTTCTTTTTTTTGAGCATGCACTGAAAGTGATAAGCATACAATCACCGCTACAGAAAGGACTTTGAAAATTTTCACAGCTTCAGGATTAATGTATTTAAATATACCCATAAAAAATATATAAGACATCTTAATATGAAATTCTGATATGCAAATTTTATTGGTCGAACAAATATTTAAATTCATCAATATCTCCAACTTTAGTAATAGAATTCATTTCAAGAAGATCGTCTTTTAATCGCTCCAAAGCTGCAAATCGCTCATCTAGAGAAAATTTCGCGTTAACCCAAGTATTTGCTTCATCCAGACTTAACAGACAGGGCATTCTGTCATGAACAAATTTCATCTCTTTGTTGGCAGGCCTGGTAATGATAGTACAGCTATTGATCAATTCTCCTGTATTTTTATCAATCCAGGTATCCCATAAACCAGCCATTAACGTAAACCTCATCCCTTTCATACGTATGAGATAGGCTTGTTTTTTCTTTCCTTTCTCATCCAATTTTTTCCATTCATAAAAGCCATCGGTAATAACCACACAATGCTTTTTACCTAATAAATGTTGCCAGCTAACCGATTCTTTTAGGTTTTCAATTCGGGCATTAAAAGTGCTGAATTTTGGCTTTTCCTTTGCCCAAAATGGTATTAGTGTCCAACTGAGGTATTGAAGTTCTGAAGGTTTTTCATCCGTAAAAACCGGAAGCTCGAGTGTTGGAGGGACATTGATATTTCCCGGTCTTGCCAGATCATCTGCCAGCTTAAGGCGTAGCTCCTTAGCAATACTAGTTTGTTCTGAAATACTTACTCTACCGCACATATCCTATAAATTTAATGAATAAATACAAAAAGAAAATACCGGCATTTTGATCAGGAAAAATTCTGCAGTCTATCTACTAGAAGGTTTGGAATCAGCTCTATACTATTTTGGTAACCCAATTTGAAAATCCAGAAAGTAGATTTAATCCTTAAACTAGGGCTAGTTCCACCAATACGTAAACTTCAAAACCAGGGCGCGATTTCGGACAGCAAATGGAGAAGGATAATAGTTATCCGTAAAAACAAGAAAAAGATCACTTGCTGGTTTATATCGCCATTGAAAACGGGTATTTAAATTGATATTTTTTTGCTGGTTATTATACTGCACAAAAGTGGTAAGAAAGAGTTTATTACTAAAAGTAAAATCGGTCCGGGGGCCCACAAGCCAGAAATTAGTCACTCCCCAGGTCTTAGGCAATACAATATGATTGTAGCTGGTACTCATAGCAATATTGACATACGGCTGAAAGCGATAGCCCAGATCACCAGCCAGATTTAACCTGTTCCCATTTGCAAAATACCCGCCATATTGGCCGCTAAGGCTATAGGTATACATTTTTTGAGGTTTTGACATATAATTGAATCCGCCTGCCTTCCAAATATGCTCAGTTCCGGTAGCTAAACTTCCCTTTCCCGTATTTACCGGATCAAAAGGCTTTTGCAGACGGATATAATTGTCTGAAGCCCAAACTTCAAAAGTACTCTGACTACGCTGCGTGAACTTATACCCCAGCAATGTTTCATTATCTGTCCGCCTGAACGATCTGTTAAAAAAATAGGTGGAACTAAAAACAGGGCCATGATTTAATACTTTACCTGCCTTTGGAAAGAATAAATAATTCAGTTTGGGATTGATCTTGAAATAATCTGTACGCGGAACATAACCCACTTCTGCAGTATAATTCTCACCAACAGACTCATGCTGCCAGCTTAGAAGCCACTTCTTTGTTGTGTATTGCAAGTTCGCTGCATGAACCAGATCATTACTATTTTTTTGAGGACTAAATGACTTAAGGAACATTGATTTTCCTACCCAACGATTATTGGAGGAGGCGAGGTTATACTCAAGTCCAACATTTCGATTAAATAAGTTAAAAGCTGGCTTTCCAGGATTTTCAAATGGTGAATAATTGACCGATTGTTTATTAACGAACATGAAACGGATATTCGATCTTGAAAAAACGCGCCTTTGTAACGCCAAAACAGCAAAATTCTGAGCTGGAAGCCCCGTTTCCTCCATGCTTTTAGTTTGCATGTCCATTGCTCCTATTCGCCAATTCTTGTCAAGGCTTCCACTCAGCCTAGCGCCAAACTCAATGGGCACTCCCAGCCCGATTCTTCTTGAAAAGAAAGGCCTAATTGTTGAATAGCCAAAATTGGCAAAGAGGTCGGCATTTTCTAGAAAGAACTGCCTGCGTTCAGGAAAAAATAATTCAAAACGATCCAGATTGGTTACCTGCCTATCTACTTCAATTTGTGAAAAATCAGGATTTATGGTAAGATCCAGATTCAATGAAGAGGTAATACCGATTTTGGCATCCGCACCGATCTCTTTCTTGAATTTTGTATTGGTATTATTTTGATAATTTTTTGTTAACCCGCTTAGTACGTAAGGAATAACGGATACATTAGTGCCCGCATCAGGTGGTGGATTATCCCAAAGAAGATTCCCCGTATAGGCTAGCGAAGCAACATTAAATTGCCGAGGTATTTTAGCCCAGGCCGATTTCTCCGGGACTTTTATATCCATCCTGCTAAAATTGATTCCCCAGGTTTTAATCCCTTTTTTATAACGAATCGATTTAAATGGAATTGAGGCTTCAAATACCCAACGGTCATCATAATGTTTAACTTCTGAATACCATTTATTATCCCAACTCAGATCGTAACCATTACTGTTGAAAATAAGCCCATCCCATTGTGCTCCTGCCGCATTTACGCCAAAAGTAAATCCATTGGTCTGATCATCAAAAGGGTCTAGTATCAGCAAGAAATTATCGTTTTTTACAAAGGCAAAATCACGTCTAAGCGATTCAACGGCATAAGATCTAGCATTGGGCTGATAGCAAATAGCTGAGATGTAGAGGTTGTCCTTGTCGTAACTCATGCGTACCTCGGTCAATACCTTTGCGAAACTGGTATCCATAGGTCCAACCATGAAGAAATCCTTTGCAGGTTCTGCATTTTTCCATGCATCTTCATCCAGAAGTCCATCAACCACGACTGGTGCCCTAGTTTCAGCGATTCGAAGTTTATAGGCATTATTGATCTTCTGGGCAAAAACTGGAAAACCAGGCAGAAGGAAAGCAAACAGGATTAAATATTTCACAATAAGACCATGATCAAAGTGCGAACATCCGTTCCCACCAGTCTAAATTAGAAAAAAACTATTAACAAAGAGTGTTGGATTTAGATTTCAAGCCTGATCAATGTAAGATCTCCATTACATGAGTACGGATATTCTCCCCTATTTTATCGATTGGCAGGTCATCAGGATCAGTTCCGAAAGGATCCTCAATGGACTCAGCAATCAGCTCTAGAGAGGCCATCACATAGAAAATAAAGGGGACGGCGGCAATCACAAATGATTTAAAGACTCTCACTTCTTCAAGAACTTATAAAAATTACAAAAAAAAAAATTATTATAAATACTTATTGTCAATCAGCCAGTATTTCAAATCATCCATCCAGCGGCTTGATGTAGTTTTATTATACATTCCAAAGCCATGATTACCCCCCGGATAAAGAATTAATGAGCTATAAATTTTTAGTTTTAATAAAGATTGATAATAAACAATACTGTTAGCAACAGGAACAGGACTATCATTACTTGCGTGAACCAAGAATGCATGTGGTGTTTGAGCACTCACCTGCAATTCATTCGAAAATTTTCGCTTAACTTCATCTGAAGGATTAATACCAATCAGATTATCTCTGCTACCTTTATTTGCGAGGCTATCTGTGAAACTAATAACCGGATAAATGAGAACTGAAAAATCAGGGCGCAATGAAGTTTTAAGAGGATTGGAAATGAGCGATTGACTAAAATTATTAGATAGACTAGCAGCAAGGTGTCCACCAGCCGAAAAACCCATGATTCCTATTTTGGCGGAGTCTATATTCCATTCCTTAGCTTTTTCACGGAGCAATTGTATAGCTCTTTGAGCATCTTGCAAGGGCCCTATAGATTTGTCAACCATAATTAGATCATCTGGCAAACGATATTTTAGAACAAAAGCAGAAATACCCAATTTGCTAAGTGCTTCGGCAACGTCTGAACCTTCACTACTTGAAGCTAATGCGCCATATCCACCACCCGGGCAAATAATTATAGCGCTATGCATATCAGAAATTTTTGCTGGCTTATACCAAATTAGGGTAGGATTTGAAACGTAACGGGTAATCATTAAACCGTCTTTATTACGTGCCGACACTTCTCTGTCTGTTGATGGCTTGCTATTAGGAATAATGCCATCATATAATGGAATTATTTCCTGGGCCTTTAATGATTCAGATAAACTAATAATTCCTAGAAAAACAATAAAATATATAACCCTATTCATAATTATTTAGTGCGCGTTGAATTTGTTAAAAACTATATTTCTCATTACAAACATGATTTTTTTTGGTCACTATATTGCCTTTAGAATCTCGTTTATTTTCAACTATCTGTAAACATTCTAAGTGATCATTATTTAATCGGATAAATCGAACTATTCCTATAGTTGAAATTAAAAGAAAAAGAATTGAAGAGTATAGTATTATTTTTTTCATTGAATAAAATGTTTGCCTTTTTTTATATGAGTCAAATTTATAGTAAATGTTTGAAATGCATTATAATTGAACATTATATATACTTAGCGGTTAGTTTTTATAATCAATACGTTCATGTTTTACAAACATTATAAATTAAATCTTTAATAATTAGCACGTTATAAGATAAGTTGTATCCAATATCCGATAAATACAATAATTGATACCCGAAAAATATTCTATGATTTAATTAACGTTCTTTTGAAAACAACACAGAGATAACCTTCATGTGCGGTGCTGTTAAAATTGCAATTGACATAAAAAAAATGGCTAATAACCTCTCTAAATTGCCCTTAAAAACTAGAAAGAGAAGCCCAATCATTAAAAATGATAAGCCGTTTGTCAACCATGATTTGCGATAAATAAACCAATAGCTTTTATCTTGCCAGCCTAAGAATTTTTTTATTTCAATCATAGAAAGCCCAGCGTGCCAAATATTAAAATAAAAGCCAAAACCGAGTAATATGGGCAGATTAAATACAATTAGCATTAATACCACTAATTGCAAAACAGTTTCTAGTTGCACAAAGCCAATTAGTTTGCTTTGAAACAAGTAGATTGATAAAATGGGTATAAAAACAAGAAAGGAACCAATCATCACTTCTTCCTGATATCCATAAAGTAATCTAAGCCTTTCAACCTGGCTTTGTTCAAAGTCTGGAAAACCAAGAAGGATAGATTCAACATTAGGAAATTGGAATAATAAATAGTTGACTAGAAAAAGCAACCCATAAAAAGAAAATAAAATTCTGGAGCTTAAACTTGTTTTTATTGCAAGTCCTTTCAAATCCATCTCACCAAAATGATAGGCAGAAATTACTATAAATAGTAAAATAGATAACTCAACACTGATAAACCAGAGCAAAGCATAAAGTATCCCAAAACCTAAGTAGAATAATAAAAACTTTTTTAGCGACCTAATATTCATCTCTTGGTTTCGTTCCTTATGATAAATAAAATGATCTAAAGATCCATGCGGGATGCCGAAAAGAATTACTCCTAAACCGAAGAAAATGAGCTGTAAAGTTGAATTTAAAGGAAAAAAATACTGTATTACAAACAGGCCGAAGGCTAGAATCAAAAATTTAAATCGATTAGATTTATAATTGAGCTTGAACATATTTGAAAACCTGTTTAAGGAATAATCGCTTTGGCAATGTATTAAAAAGGCTTAGCTCCTGCAAAAGTGAAGTGCTCTCATCCAAAAATGATAAAATTTGTTTGAATGAGTTATTTAAAAATAATTGTTCCATGATCACAGAAACCTTTTCTGGTTGATTCTGAATGATCTGAAGAAGTAAGGTATCATAAAAATGGAATCTGCCTAAACCTGGCAGCTTTTTTATATTAAAATTGTTTGTTAAAAAGCATTTCATCAAATATTCTGTGTGACGTGAAATCCTGTTAAAGGCATAGCCTGTACTTGGTTTGATTGCACCAGCTGCAGAACCGATATGAATTATCCCGTCTTTAGAACAAGCAGGAAATTCAAACTCTGTCATCGGAATTTTACCTCTTTCTTCTCTAATCAGCTCATAAGAGCAATTAAATTTTTCAGAAATATACTTTTTTAGATAGGCATCATATTCCTGATCAGAATAGCAATCCATCGACGAAAAAGAAGTAAATTCAATCAATGCCTCTGTTTCAGAAAATGGTAAAACATACATAAAATGTACTGCCTGATTCTGAGCTATATTAAAATCCATAATGGTAGCCTGATTAGACTTAAAAACTGCCTGTTCAGTTTTTATAAACCATCCCTTAAAATGTTGCCAAATTAAAACCTTATTATTTTCAATAGTGGAATAATCAATTATACTGCTATAAACATGCTGAGCTTTATAAATATTATTCTGGGTGTGTACCTGTTTTAAGTTAGAATCTGAAGAAAACATTTTCACTTCCTCATGAACAACCTTAACCCTTGAAGAACTGGAGATCAGTTGATTATGATATTCAAAAAACAACTCGCTATTGATATAATTATACCGGTATGGTGTAATTTCACCCGATAAATCAGACTTGGAAGAGCCAAATTTTAATTCTGACCAATATTTTCCGATTAAAAAATCATACTCTGATTGTTTATTAGTCCAGAAACACCAAGATTTGTGAATGATCTGCTGATTACTTTCTATTAATAAAATATCCCCAGTCTGTTCGGCAGGTAACTTAAGTAAGGCATTTATTAATTGCATGCCTGCACAACCAGCACCAACTACAATTATATTGGCATCCATCATGATGTAAATACAAGTAAAAAGGGAATAAAAAACAAAAGGTATCCATTAAGGATACCTTTTGTTTTAAAATTAATTGAAATTCAATTTATTGAAGAATAGCTTATGCTTATTTAGCTTTTGCTGTTTCAGCAACTGCTACTGAATAGATAACTAAACCGAAACCAATTTTGTTAATTGCATCGGCTATGTTGTAAAACAAATCAATTGAACTAACTTCAAACATACCTGATAAAAGGTTTCCAGGTAATACCATGTATCCAATTGGATAGAT
>CANKAT010000029.1 GCA_947479815.1 Sphingobacteriaceae bacterium | reverse complement strand
GGCCCGCTAAACAATACTATTCCGCAAAGGCAAATTAATTTTAAATTGATTTTCATAGGTATAAAGATTCTTCTTGGTAAGCTTTAATGATTTTCAATAAATGTAACTATATCTTATAAATAAGAATAAGATTGAATATTTAATCTATTCTATTTATTTTAATGTTTTTATAAAATATAGTGCCTGTAAAACGTAACGATTTTATGTTTTTTTTAAAAGATTAATCAGGATAGTGTAATAATTCATTTTTTTTTCATAAAATTATGAACTGTTAAATTCAGTATTGTGCTTAGTTTTTTCTATCAAATACTAGATAGTTTATTAAATATTTATCACAACCCTCTAAAACAATTTATACTAATTATGGATAGTGCAAAAACACATGAAATTCTTCAAAGTGCCGAGTTTAAAAAGCTGGTAAAAACAAGATGGAATATTTCTCTTTCATTCACATTTGTTATGTTATTTGTTTACATCGGTTTTTTGCTTGTAATAGCATACAATAAAGACTTTCTGAAAATGCCATTAGGCGATTCAATAAATCTTGCTATTGTTGTAGGATTAGGGATTATATTCTTTTCATGGCTAATTACTGGCCTCTATGTTTACTGGGCAAATAATTACTATGATTCTGATGTTCATGAAATCAAAAAAAAATTATAACATATTTTAACTCTACACAATATTCTTATGTCTTTGAATTTACTTCTTCAAATTAGCCCTTCTGGTCCAGCTTCCACTTTGGGTACTGCAAATCCGGTATCAATAGCAATATTCTTCCTGTTTGTGGCTGTTACCCTTTACATAACGTATTGGGCGGCTAAAAAAACTAAAACCGGTTCAGAATTTTATGCTGCCGGTCGAAATATCTCCGGTTTTCAAAACGGTTTAGCCCTAGCTGGCGACTATATGAGTGCAGCTTCTTTTCTTGGAATAGCAGGTATGGTTGCAACAAAAGGGTATGATGGTCTTATTTATTCTATTGGTTTCCTTGTTGGATGGCCTTTGATTATGTTTCTTGTTGCAGAGCCATTAAGGAATCTTGGGAAATATACTTTTGCCGATGTAGTTGCTTTTCGTCTTAAACAAAGACCAATTCGCATCGCTGCTTCAGTTGGGTCATTATTAACCATTTCTTTTTATCTGATCGCACAAATGGTGGGAGCAGGTAGTTTGATCAAAACTCTTTTTGGATTAAATTATGAAATTGCAGTGGTGGTTGTGGGTGTAGTTATGACCATGTATGTACTCTTTGGAGGTATGCTTGCAACCACATGGGTACAGATTATCAAGGCAGTTTTGCTGTTGTCGGGTGCTACTATTCTAGTTTTATTAGCACTTTCTAAATTTAATTTCAGTCCTTCTGAGCTTTTCATGTCTGTAAAAACTCAGTATGGTTCAGATATGCTAGCACCAGGTGGCTTCATTACTAATCCATTAGATGCCTTGTCACTTGGCTTAGCATTGATGTTGGGTACTGCTGGCTTGCCCCATATTTTAATGCGTTTTTACACAGTTCCTGATGATAAAGCAGCAAGAAAATCTGTTTTCGTAGCAACCGGATTTATCGGTTATTTCTACATTCTTACATTCTTTATTGGTTTTGCAGCTTTAGCACTTGTTGGTAAAGATGCAATCATCAGTTTAGATAAAGGGGGTAATATGGCAGCGCTTCTTCTAGCCGAAAATACAGGTGGTAGCGCATTCCTTGGCTTTATTGCCTCAGTAGCCTTTGCTACCATATTAGCTGTTGTAGCTGGATTAACTCTTTCAGGTGCTTCAACTATTTCACATGATCTTTATGTGCATGTTATTAAAAAAGGCGTTTCTGATGAAAAAGGAGAAATGAAAGTAGCAAAAAGAGCAACTATTTTCCTTGGTATTCTTGCAGTTGCTTTAGGCTTGTTATTTAAAGGTCAAAATGTTGCATTTATGGTTGGTCTTGCATTTTCAATTGCAGCGAGTGCTAATTTCCCGGCATTACTCATGTCAATTATATGGAAAGGTTTCACTACAAGAGGAGCTGTTTGCTGCATGGTAACTGGGGCCGTTTTATCATTGGTTTTAATCGTTTTCAGTCCTACGGTATGGGTTGATATTCTTGGAAATACTGAGGCAATATTTCCACTAAAAAATCCAACTATTGTCTCAATGACCTCTGCATTTATTGTAGGTATTATTGTTTCACTTGCAAAACCTGAGAAGGAAGCCGCTGATTTATTTGAAAGCGAAAAATTAAGAACATACCTTGGTCACGGATCTGAAAAATAATCTATTGCTGATCTGCTTAAGGCAGATCAGTTTTTTTTAATATATAATATAAAATTATGAAACGTAGAGACCTACTTAAGGGTTTATCAGTTCTTCCGCTTGCCGGGGGAATTTTGTCAGGTGAAAGTGCAACTGGTGCTGAAGTAAAAGCAGTTGTAACAAATGGGGTAAAAAGAGACTTATTCAAAGAATTAGGTATTCGTACCTTCATTAATGCTAGAGCTACTCTTACCATGATGACCGGTTCTTTGATGCAGGATGAAGTAATTGAAGCAATTAATAATTCTTCCAGAAGATATTGTATGCTCGATGAGCTTCAAGATAAAGTAGGTGCAAAAATTGCTGAATTATGTCATGCTGAAGCTGCAACAGTAACCTCAGGTGCATTTTCTGCGATTATGCTTGGAACTGCAGGTGTACTTTCAGGAAATGATCCTGCTAAAGCTGCCATGATTCCTCATTTAGAAGGCAGCGGTATGAAAACTGAAGTAATCATTCAAAAAGGACATAATATTGGTTATTATCAGGCTATGAAAAACTGTGGTGTTACTATGGTTTGGGTTGAAACTCGCGAGGATTTAGATCGTGCGATTAATAGTAAAACAGCCATGATGGCCTTTATGAACTGTAATACGAATGCTGGGCAGATCAAACATAAAGAATGGCTTGAAGTGGCCAAGAAAAACAATATTCCAGCATTAATTGATATTGCTGCCGATGTGCCGCCAATTGAAAATTTCTGGAAATTCAACGATATGGGATTTGATTTGGTTTGTTTATCTGGTGGTAAAGCAATTCGTGGTCCGCAAAGTTCAGGAGTATTGATGGGAAGAAAAGATTTGATTGCTGCAGCCCGTATCAGTGCTGCTCCTAGAGGTAGTACAATTGGTAGAGGTCATAAAGTTAATAAAGAAGAAATACTTGGCCTTTACGTTGCTATTGAGAAATTTATCCGTACTGGTGATGAAGAATGGAAGTTTTGGTTAAAGCAGATTGCGCATATTGAAAACACCGTTAAGAACATTAAGAGTGTTAAAACTCGTATCTTTGTTCCTGAAATTGCAAATTCAACTCCTAACCTTGAGATTTCATGGGATCCGGCTATTTTAGCTGTTACAGGAAAGGAAATTCAGGAAAGATTAAGTAAAGGTGAACCTGGTATCGAATTGAATGCAGGTAAAAACAATATTTCCTTAGTTACTTTTATTATGGTTCCTGGCGAAGAAAAAATTGTCGCAGCCCGTATTAAAGAGGAGCTATTAAAGGTCTAATCCAAGATAATAAAAAAGCTAAGGCTGACAGTTTTCAAAACCCTGTCAGCCTTTTTTATTAAATGATGGCTAAGGCCATAATGCAATCCGATTTTGGTCTCCGAACCGGAATCTCCTGTTCTTTTACTATTGCTTTGTCATCTTGGCTAAAGCCACGATCTCCTTTTAAGATACTGATTATCAATAGGTAGCAAATCAAGTACTCAGATTAAAGTTTTTATATTTTTCTCGCAAAGACGCAAAGACGCAAGGTTACAGATGATTTAAAATAACTTATTTCAGGTGGTATATTTTGCGTCTTTGCGTCTCTGCGAGATCCTATTCTAAAACCCTGTCAGCCTTTTTTTATTACTTTACTACCATGTCCGAGAACGGTATGACATAGGCCTGAAGGAAAACGAATAATCCTACCAGTGCTGCTAGGGCTATACTGTGGAAGAATACATATCTTAAAATTTGACCCTCGTGACCGTACCAGTTGGTAGCTGTACTTGCAACTACAATACTCTGAGCATCTACCATTTTACCCATTACACCACCTGAACTGTTAGCAGCTGCCATTAAAATTGGGCTTACGCCGGTTTGTTTTGCTGTAATAGTCTGCAGACTTCCAAATAACACATTGGAAGCAGTATCCGAACCTGTGAGTGCAACACCTAACCAGCCAAGCATAGTTCCAAAAAATGGATATAATACGCCTGTTTTAGCTAATGCGAGCCCTAGAGTAGCGTCAGCTCCAGAGTATTTGGTAACATAACCCAGGGCAAGCATCGCCGCAATGGTGATCAATGAAAACCGAACTTTCCAAAGGGTTTGGATATACACTTTAAACATTTCTTTTATAGAATAGCCTATGGCAAATCCTGCAATTATTGCCGAAAGTAAAATTCCTGTTCCTGTTGCTGAAATCCAGTTTAATTTAAATACAGCTTCTTCAGTTTTTGCAGGTTTATCTAAAGTTGGTGCAGGGGCAATAGGGGGAGAGCGTTTGACAAGATTATGGAGGTATGCAACATGATATGCAGGGGCAGAAACAGAGTTCAGGGTACTTTTAACAGTAGGTACTCCCCATGCAAAAATGAAAATTGTAAGAATAACCCATGGCGTCCAAGCACGAACCATGTCTTTTGTACTGACACTTTCAGGATCGGCCTGCAATGGAATAGTATCCTTATCTTTTGGAAGTTGCCAAATTGTTTTTGGCTGCCAGAACTTCAAAAGAACAATAATTGAAATAATTGAAGCAATTGAAGCAAAAATATCAACCAACCATGGACCATGGAAATTTGAAACCAAAAACTGAGTGATAGCAAATGATAAACCTGCAGTTAATGCGGCTGGCCAAACACTGATCATTCCACGGAAGCCCGCCATTGCCCAGATCACCCAAAAAGGAACTATAAAAGAGAATAAGGGCAATTGCCTTCCAACCATCGCCGATAGTTTGAGCACGTCAATGTCTGTAACTGCTGCTAATGCAATCACAGGAGTTCCAAGAGCTCCGAATGCTACAGGGGCCGTATTGGCTATAAGTGATAGTCCGCAGGCCGCAAGGGGTCTAAAACCCAGCTGAATGAGGATAGCCGCAGTAATGGCTACTGGAGTTCCAAATCCAGCTGCACCTTCAAAAAATGCTCCAAATGCAAAGGCAATAAGTATTACCTGTATCCTAGGGTCAGGTGCAATAGTAGAAAGGTGCATTCTGATCAAGGTAAAAAGTCCTTTGTTTACCGTTAACTGATAAAGAAAGATCAGATTCAATACGATCCAACCAATAGGAAACAAACCATAAGCACCACCATACAAGGTGGTTGCAGCAACTGCAGTAACTGGCATATTGAATGCGAATAGCGCAACTCCAATTGCAACAATTAATCCGAATACTGCTGCTAGATGAATTCGGATATGAAAAATAGCAATTGATCCAAGTAATACTAGGATGGGAAATGCTGCAAGCACTGTTGATAAAAGCGCATTATTAAATGGGTCGTAATTTTGCGGCCAGATTTGTTCCATTTTTAAGATTTTTTATTAATTATCGGATTACAATTTAGAAATAATGTTGACTAGAAAATACCCGAAATAGATTAAATCAATGCCGGGATTTAAATGTCTTACATAAATTATTTTTCAGGAAGTGTTATTTTCCATATTCTTCCACCCTCCGAATTTGCAGTGCCATGTTCCATTACATAAATAATATTATTAACCATTATAGCATCAACAGGAGCATTGAAATTGTTAACAATTGTAGTTGTTTTCATGTAATAATTATCTGCAGCGGCATTATAACTCATGTCTAAATGCATCAAATCTTTTCCGCTTTTTCTTAATAGGTTAGTGCCGGGTCGATCTGAACCTCCACCATATCTAAAAACAAAACCATCGCCACTGAATTCACTGGAAAGCGCATTTTTTGTGTCAAAAACTAAACCTAAGGGCACAGAATGGGCATTGAATGTGCTAACAGCTTTTCCTGTAATGTCTCCATCAACTATTTTTCCGGTCGCAATATCTCTATATTCATTTGCGTCAGGCCCTAAATTTTGAACACCAGCAGAGAATTTTACTCCATCTGGTATTTTTGGAAAATTTGGATCATTACGAAAATATTTTACAACCCAGGCATGTGCTCCGGGACTTATAAACGGATCTTTTGCCGGATCAGGTATCCATGTTGGAAATTGCTGCGGATTTTCAATCCCAGACATTTGCCATGGGAATCCATAATGATGACCCTGCCTGATCCAAAACATTTCTTCCGATTGATCATAATCGCCTGAATTTACAACACCGAATAGATTGCCTTTGCCATCAAATGTCATGTCATAGGCATTTCTTATCCCCTGAGCATACAAATAACCATCTGCTTTAAGTTTTGCTTCATCAGTGGTCAATAAAATATTTTCTGCATTTACTGGAAACCTAAATACATTAGAAGTTAATGCATTATCCCGAGCATTTGGATAGGCCCCATTATTATCTTGTACTTCTCCATGATCGGTACGGGCTCCAGAATTTACATAAATGTATTTTTTATCCTTGCTAATAACAAGGGCATTCCAGCCATGGTCAAAAGTTGTAGCATTTGTTCCATATTCAACAGTATTGAAAACTTCAGTCAATTTAGGCTTATGCTTTGAAAGATCATATTTAACCATTCTTCCCTTGGTTCCTTTACCGCCGTTAGCACTAATATTCCCGCATAAAAAAAGTGTATTGTTTAAGAATGCTGCACCCTGAAGTCTGGTAATCCCGTGATCTTCTGCTGAAAATATCTGATGCTCTGTTGCATTAGGTGTGTCAAAGTCTGATATTTTAAATATATTTCCATCAAAAGTTGAATACCAAAATTCGCCTGTTTTTTCATTTTTTAATAATCTGACACCTAGTTTTCCAATATCCATTACTTTCTCAACTTGGATATCTGGTCGTAAAGATACAGGTGTCTTTATAGGAGCAAGGGGCCTTTGGCCTGTGCCAGAACTACTTGTCTGTTGTCCAAAACTTAAACTGGAATAAGAAAAAAACAGGGCTATAAGCCCTGTTTTTTTTAATGTGCAACTGATTGTGCCCATAATAAAAAAGATATTTTAGAGTATATTAATTACTTGCAGGTCTTGGTGTAGCATTCGCAGGCCTTTGTCTAGGTGGATTTGGCAATATATTAGGTTCTGCGATTGCATTTAGATTGTAAACAATTTTTCCGGCTCTGATTGTCATTTCTGTTTCAAGTCTTTGCTTTCCCGCAATTTTACCATCTCTTGCATAATAACCAAAATTTCCATTTCGAACTGTAAAAATGGCAATATCTGCATCTGCCCCAATTGAAAGATTACCCAATTCTGGTCTCTTGATTTGCTGAGCCGGGTTCCAAGTACTAGCCTTGATTACACTTTGAAGGTCCATTCCCATAGCCATAAATAATGACATGATGTTTGGCATATTCTTCATGGCATTATTCATACTGCCCGTATGTAAATCTGTACTGATTGAATTCGGATAAAAACCACTTTTGATAGCAGGAGTCCCCTGATTGAAAAGGAAGCTTGAGCCGCCAAATCCTACGTCAAATATGATTCCTCTATTTTGCGCTTTGATCACATATGGTTTTACTTTATTAGTGGTTACATCAACAATAGATTCGCGGCCATTCGGACTGGTACTTCCATTTCCTCCAAAAGCATGAGTATAAATATCGCCAGGGCGAAATTTAACATTGAAAAGTGAATCTAATGGCAAGAATGGAGAAGCTCCACCAAAATCAACAATTACCGGGAGGTTTGCAAGCCGACCGGCTTCCATCAATCGGTCAGTAGGTACCCAAGTACGGCCATTGAAGTGCGCAAGCTTAAAACCAACGATATCATTTGGGTATTTTTTTGCCATTTCTGCTGCTTTCTGAGGATCCATCTCATTGATATCATTTTCATACTTACCACCTGCCATTCCTTGTCCAACAATATTTAAAAATGCAAGAACGCGAGTTTGTGAACCTTGAATAGTTTGTTTTTTATAAAGTTCAAAAGTTTTCCATCCCGGGCTACCGGCATCTACAACTGTAGTAACACCAGCAGGGAAGGTAAAACCATCTGCCGGCAAGCTTGCAGGAGCATTCATGTAGGCATCACCATCATGACCCCAAAAAAAATGAACATGTATATCAATCAATCCAGGTGTAACATACATTCCATTAGCACTTACTACCTGTGTACCTTTAGAGGCATCAATATTTTTTGCGATTAATACAATTTTTCCATTCTTTATAGCAACATCCATTAACGTGTTGATATTGTTCTTAGGATCTATAACATGCCCACCTTTAATGACAATATTATAAGGCTTTTCAGATTCAGACTGCTGATTTTGTTGTGCATTCATGCTTAAGCTTATGAAAATAAGCAGCGTGAATAAATAAAAATGTTTGTGCTTCATTTTAATCGGTTTTAGGTGTACTTATAATTGTTAAAATTTTACTGAATTAAAAATGTTAAAATAGTTTGATATTAAGAGTTAAAAATTCCTTCAAACTCTAGCGTCTATAAATATAATTTATTCGTAATATTAAATTAAATCAAAGACAAATTATATTTTTTTAGTAAAGAATTTAATTTCTGCTGGTTTTAGCTAAATTTTATCGAGATATTTTGAATTTCATTTTGAATTTAATAAGTTTAAATTTTTAAATGTTTAAACTCGGAGAATAATCAATAGCCAATATATCTCTATTAGGTATTCGAATTGAAAATGCAGATACTGAAAAAGCGGTAGCTTAGAAAAATGGTTATTTTAAATTAAATAATGCGCCTATACATCATATCATGCATTAAGTTGAACGTTGGTATGATCTTGAGCTTGCTTACGTAGGTACTATGCCAACTGATCAGTTTACCCGTTTTATCTCTAACGATGTAAATATCTCAGGACTCCTCAAAATTCTTGAGCAAAGCGGAGAGGTGAAATTCAGCGTGAATGAAAAAAATATAAAGTAAAAATGACAAACTAAATCTATAAACTAAATTATGATAAAAACCGATACTAGCTAATTATTATGTAAAGGGATTAAAATAAAAAAAACCACCTCGGATTGCGCCCCAAGACGGAATAATAATAGATTAATCCCAGTATAAAATTTCGTAAGCGCGAAATTTTAATTAATTAACCAAAACAAATTTTAAAAATGTAGAAGTATGAAAAATGTTTTACTAAGTAATTGCAGCGTCTCCTGCATAAACAATTTTAGGAACTATCCTAAAAAGAGACTATCTAATCACATGTTACGAATTATGAAACTAACTACCATTTTCATTTTAGTAGCCATTATGCAGGTAAGTGCAAATGGATACTCAAAAAATGTGAAGTTAAATGAAACGAAAGTTAACTCAAATCGTGAGGTTGCTAATATTAATAATGCACTAACAACAGGTCTTGTTTCAAAATTTAACATCGAACAGCAAAGAGCTGACGTTCGTGGTAAAGTAATTGATGCTAAAGGCGAAGCTTTAATTGGTGTAAGTGTTCGAGTTAAAGGTTCTGAAACTGGAGCATCTACAGATGTAAATGGAAACTTCTCCTTAAATGCACCTGATAATGCAATTCTTATATTTACTTACATTGGTTATGTAACACAAGAAGTTGCAGTAAACGGAAGAACTAGTATCAATGTGACACTAGTTGAAGACCGTCAGGCTTTAAGTGAGGTTGTAGTAACCGCTTTTGGTGTAACAAAAGCTAAAAGAGGTTTAGGTTATGCCGTGCAAGAAGTACGAGGTGAAGCCTTTACAGAATCACGTCAAAATAACATTGCAAATTCATTAACTGGTAAAATTGCCGGTGTGGATGCAACGCAAGCCAATTCTGGTGCTGGTGGTTCAAGTCGTGTAATTATTCGTGGTAATACATCTTTGAATGGTAACCAACAACCACTATATGTGGTGGATGGTATGCCAATTAACAACACAAACAGAGGTCCGGTAACTAGTTCTGGTGGTTTGAATGTTGACCGTGGAGATGGTATCTCTAGTATGAACCCTGATGATATTGCTACAATTTCAGTATTGAAAGGTGGTGCTGCTGCCGCTCTTTATGGTAGCCAGGCTGCAAATGGTGTTATTTTGATCACTACCAAAAAAGGATCTTCTCAAAAAGGTGTAGGTATCGAAGTAACTTCTGATGCTAATTTTGGGAATCCTTCAGTTTTTCCTAATTACCAGTATGAATATGGGCAAGGTAATGATGGTGTTAAGCCAGCTACTGCTGCTGCAGCATTAAGCTCAGGTCGTTTGTCTTATGGCGCAAAATTGGACGGTTCAATGGTAATGCAATTCGATGGCGTAATGCGTCCTTATTCTGCATTCAATGTAAAAGACAATATCAAAAATTTCTATCAAACAAGTCAGAATATTACCAATACCGTAGCATTTAACGCAGGTAATCAAAATCTAAAAATGAGATTATCTGTTAGTGATCTACGTGCAAAAGATCAGCAGCCTAATTCGGATTATAAACGAAAAACGGCTAACCTAAACGTATCTGGTAAAATGGGTAAGAATGATTTCTTAACTATTGAATCAAGTGTTCAGTACAACCTAGTTGAAGGTGTAAATAGACCAAACGTTGGTTATGCTGAGATTAATGCTGCATGGCCAGTATATTTGGCAGCAAACGTGGTTGATGTTCGCAACATGCGTGGAACTGATCCTAGCAAACCTGGTATCAATGTAGCTACTGGAAGAGAGCTTGACTGGAATCCAGTACCTGCTGCTGTTAACCCGTATTATGCTGCTTATCAGATTGGTAATCAGGATGATCGTCAGCGTTTAATAGGTCGCGCAAGTGTTCAGGCAAATATTTTGCCAAACCTTTTTGTTAAAGGTACTGTTGCAAGAGATTTCAATTATTATACGGAATCTTTTTATGTCCCTAGTACAAACGCCTTTACTCCACTAGGATATTATAATTCAGCTAAACAACAGGATGATAAAACAAACTTCCAAGGTATAGTTAACTATAACCAGAGATTCCTAAAAGATAAAATTGGATTAAATGTTCTTGGAGGTGTACAAAGTGAAAGAGATTTTAATGAAAGTACAACTGCCAATGGAACTCAATGGGTTGTTCCTGATTTTTACAGCGTTTCTAACTTAGTTAACAGAGACCTTGTAAATGTTGGTCAAGGTTCAGTTGGAACTAACTCAGTTTTTGGAGAAGCTAATATTGATTTTAAAAACTTGTTTTACTTAACAGTTACAGGTCGTCAAGATTGGTTCTCTGTATTGAATCCAGGATTTAACTCCATTTTCTATCCATCAGTTGGTACAAGTTTTATCCTTTCTGAAGTGGTTAAAATGCCAAAGTTCATTGATTATGCAAAATTACGTTCATCATGGGCTGAAGTTGGTAGTGCAACCGTAAATGCAGGTAGTATCAATCAAACGTATGCAGTTAGTACTGTAAACGCTTATGGTCTTCCAACATTAACTAATCCGAATGTTTTGAATAATCCAAATATTCGTCCGGTAACAGTTGAAACTATTGAAGGTGGTTTTGAAGTTCAAATGTTAAATAGTCGACTTGGATTAGATGTAAACTATTATTCAAGAAAAACTAGAAACGATATCCTATCTCCTCCAATTTCTGGAGCTACTGGATTTGCTGCAGGAAGAAGAAATCTTGGATTGGTTACAAACAAAGGATGGGAGATCAGCTTAACAGGTACCCCAGTTAAATTAGATAAATTCTCTTGGGATGTGAACTACAATTTTGGTTACAACCAAAGTAAGATTGTTGAATTAGCCCCTGGAATTGATATCCTTTCATTAGGTTCTGGTATTGGTGGTCCTCAAATGATTAATGCAGTTGGTTTACCTTATTCTACAGTTAGAGCCAACGTGATGAAATTAGATGCCAATGGTAACAAGGTTTATAACACTGCTACAGGCTATGAAGTTCAGGAATTACGTGACCTTGGTGTAGGTAATCCTCCTTACTTAATGGGATTGGGTAATAATTTCCGTTACAAACGCTTTAGTTTAACAATCGATATCGATTCTAAGTTTGGAGCTGTTGGTTACAGTAACTTAATTCAATATGCTACACGTTTCGGTCTTACTCCTCAAACTCTTCCAGGAAGAGATGCAGGTTTAACAGTTAGCGGTGTTAGTGCTACTGGTGCTCCATATACGAAAGTGTGGAATGTTGTAGATCTTGATACATACTATAATAATTTTGGAAATGCTTATCCAGGACATTGGGTTTACAGTACAGACTTTGTTAAATTACGTCGTGCAGTACTAAAGTATAACCTTCCTGTAAGTACACTTAAATTTATGAAAGTTCAGTCTGCATCAATCGGTATTACTGGTTTAAATTTGGCTATCCTTTATCAGGATAAAAAAACCAAAGCTGCTGGGCTAGATCCTGAAATGCAGGAAACAGTAGGTAATGCTCAGGGAAGTCAGGGTGTTGCAATGCCTAGAACTAGAAACATTGGCTTTAACCTGAATTTAAGATTCTAATATTTAAATCTAAGAACATGAAAAAGACATTCATAAAAATGATATATGCGGCCGGAGCTGTTCTTGTATTTTCAACGATGCAATCGTGTAATACCGAGAAGCTAACTGACCTGAACAAGAATCCAAACGCAATTGAATACGTAATTCCGGATTATTCCTTTACTGCAGCAGTATTAGCTAGCGGTCCAGGCGAGAATTACAGACCATTAGGTCAAGGTTTGCAGTATTTTTCTTCTTATAAAGAAGTTCCTGCAACTGGAGATAAATTCTACAATTTCAGTGGAACAGCCGGTAGCTTTAATATTTATACCGGGCAATGGAACCGTTTATTACAACTTACTAAGGAAATCCCTGGCCCAGAAAACGTGAATAAGCGTGCTGCTGTTGAGATTCTTAGAATCTTGGCTTTTCATCAGCAAACAGATGTGATGGGAGATATGCCCTATTCAGAAGCGATGAAAGGTTTGGATATATTAAAGCCGAAATATGATACTCAAAAAAGTATCTATGCTGCGATGCTAACCGAACTTGAAACAGCTTTGAAATCTATGGATGCTACAAAGCCAAATGTATTTGGTAATGCGGATCCCTATTTCAAAGGAGATGTAGCTAAATGGAAAAAATTCGGATATACCTTAATGCTTCGTTTAGGCATGCGTTTATCTGATATTGAGCCTGCCACTGCAAAGGCTTGGGTTGAAAAAGCTGTTGCAGGTGGGGTAATGACAGCTTTTGCTGATATTGCTTACCTGAAATATGCAAATGTTACTGGTCAAATGAATCCAAGAGTTAATGGATACATTGCAGGTGACTTTACAAGCCCGGGTGGTGATAACGTAGAAGGAAGTAAGTGGTCAGGTAAATTTATTGATCATTTGAAAAATACGAGTGATCCCCGCTTACCTGTACTATCTGTGGTTTGGGTTCCTGCCGGAGCTACCTATACTCCAAATAATACTCCTGCTACTCAGCGTGGAATGGTTAATGGAAGTATCAATACAAGACCAAGTGATTTTGATACCTATTCCGAGCCATCTTTGCTTTATATTGACAGAGGTTCTCCAATCATAACCATGGGTCCTGCTGAAGCTTATTTAATAATAGCTGAAGCTGCTGCAAGAGGATGGAGCGTTGGAACAACTGCACAGGCTGCCTATGATAATGGTGTTCGTGCAGCAATGGCTCAATGGGCTTTATGGCCTAGTGTTGCTCCTCATTCAGGGGTAATCACTACAGCACAGGTTGATGCTTATTTGCTTGCAAATCCTTATCCTGCTGCAGGTACCTTTGCCCAACAATTAGAGGTTATCTCTACTCAAAAATGGGTTTCACTTCTTGGTGATGATTATGAGGTTTATTCTAACTGGCGTCGTACAAAATACCCTGTATTTAACTATGCTAACTGGACTAACACTGCTGGTCAGAAAGTTAGCTATCCAGGTAACGTAACTGCAGGTAAAATGTGGAGAAGATTCTCTTTACCTATTGCAGAACGTAACGTAAATGCTGATAACTACTTTGAAGCCATCAAGCGTCAAAATTACTCTGAACAAGAGTTAGACCTTTTACAAGGCAGAATGTGGTGGGATGTTGGTCCTGGTACAGGCCAAAGTAACTAATATGCTATACTTATGAATATGTGTTTGAATAACGTAATTCATTCAGTACATTAGATTTATAAACAATAAGAGGAGATTTTTAATCTCCTCTTATTGTTTCAACTCAAAAACAAATTAAATAATTATATCATGAAACGTAGAGATCTTATTAAATACCTTTCTGCAGCTCCTATTGCAGGTGCAGCGATTGGTGCCGGTGTTCCTTTTCAAGCATTAGCCGGAACTGCAGCAACAACTGCAAAACGAGATGTTATTAAAGAGCTTGGTTTGCGAACCTTTATAAATGCAGCGGGTACTTATACCACAATGACTGCATCTTTAATGCACGATGAGGTTGTGGATACTATTGCGGAATCAGCGAAACATTTTGTAATGATTAATGAAGTGCAAGATAAAGTAGGTGAAAAAATTGCAGCTATTTGCCATGCAGAGTCTGCAATGGTAACTGCTGGATGTTGGTCGGCCCTTGTATTAGGAACTGCAGGTGTACTTACAGGAACTGATCAGAAAAAAATAAGTGCATTGCCAAATGTATCAAAACTTGAAAAGAATGAGGTAATCGTTCAGAAAAGCCACATGGTAGGGTATGTTCATGCATTGATGAATACAGGTATTATTCCTGTAGTTGTTGAAACAGCAGAGGAACTTGAAAAAGCAATTACTAATAAAACAGCAATGATGTATTTCTTGAATCATGAAACTGATGCAGGCAAGATACTTCATAAAGAGTTTGTTGCAATAGCAAAAAAGCACAAAATTCCTACATTAATAGATATCGCTGCTGATATTCCACCGGTTGAAAATTTATGGAAATACACCGACCTTGGTTTTGACCTAGTTTGTATATCTGGTGGTAAAGGTATTCGTGGCCCTCAGAGTGCTGGAATGCTTATTGGCCGTAAAGACCTTATTGCTGCTGCACGTTTAAATGGTCCACCAAATGGAGGCAACATTGGTCGTGGACAAAAGGTGAATAAAGAAGAAATTCTTGGAATGTACGTGGCTCTTGATAAATATGTTAATCAAGATCATGATGCTGAATGGAAAATGTGGGAAGCAAGAGTTGCAGTGATTGAAAATGCAGTAAAAAAAGTTGATGGAGTTAATGTTAAAGTCAGCGTACCTCCAATTGCCAATCATACTCCAAAAATCACTATTTCATGGGATCCAAGTAAATTAAAAATTTCTTCTAAAGATTTGCGTAAAAATCTACAGGATGGAAGCCCGTCAATCGAAGTAATGATTGAGCCAAATGCAATCAATTTAACAGTTTTTATGCTCAAAAATGGTGAAGATAAAATTGTTGCAAAACGTGTTCAGGAAGAGCTTGCTAAGGCAGCTGTTAGTTGATGTGAGATGTGAGATGAGATATGAGATATGAGACCTGAGAAGGTCAAGAAATCAGTTTATTACTGAATTCGTGCTCATATCTTGTTTCTCATATCTTATTTTTCGCCCAAACCTAATACCAATTTTTATTGTAAACATTATTCTGATTATGAAAAGAATATCCTTTCTGCTTCTTTACAGCCTTTTATTTCTTAGTTCATTTATTCAGGCTCAGACAAAAACATACAGTATCCTGATTAAAGGCGGGCATGTAATCGATGCCAAAAACAATATTAATGAAAAAATGGATGTAGCTATTAAGGATGGCAAAATTGCTGCTTTAGCTAAAAATATTGATCCTGCTCTTGCTTCACAAATTGTGACTGCAGATGGGATGTATGTTACTCCGGGTTTGATTGATTTGCATGCTCACGTTTTTGCCGGAACAGATGACCGCGGACTGAGTGGTGGTTTCTCTGCCTTAGCTCCTGATCCATATACTTTCCGTGCAGGTGTAACCACTGTGGTTGATTGTGGTGGTGCTGGATGGGCTTCTTTTGATAAGTTTAAATCCACAATTATTGATAAATCCCGTACCAGAGTACTTTCCTTTTTAAACATTGTTGGCGAGGGTATGAGAGGCGATCCTTATGAACAGGATGTCAATGATATGAATGCTCAAAAAACAGCTGAAAAAGCTTTAGCTAATAAAGATATTGTTGTTGGGTTTAAACTTGCACATTTTGGAGCAGCAAGTTGGGTACCTGTTGAAAGGGTAGTTGCTGCAGGTAAATTAGCTAATATGCCTGTTATTATTGATTTTGGTGCTGGAAAATTACCAATTGAAGATCTGTTCTTGAAATACCTTAGGCCAGGTGATATTTTTACGCATGTGTTTACTGAACTTGAAATAAGAGACCCGATAGTAGATCTTCAAAGTAGAAAACTCAGACCCTTTGTTATTCCTGCACAAAAAAGAGGAATCATCTTTGATGTTGGTTTTGGTGGTGGAAGTTTTAACTTTAATCAGGCTATTCCCGCAATCAAAGCAGGATTTTTACCAAACACCATGGGTACCGATCTTCATACAGGAAGTATGAACGGGGCAATGAAAGATCAGCTGAATGTGCTATCCATATTTCTTTCTATGGGCATGGATATTCCTTCAGTTATTTCTCGCAGTACTTGGGCGCCAGCACAAGCCATTAAACGTGAAGATCTTGGGAACCTTTCTGTAGGTGCAGGTGCTGATGTAGCAATCCTGAGTGTACGTAATGGCAAATTTGGGTTTAGAGATATCGCAGGAAATAGAAATGAAGGTAAACAGAAGTTCGAATGTGAAATGACTCTTCGTGCAGGAAAAATAGTTTATGACCTCAATGCTATAGCCAGTAATCCTGAAAAAAGCAGATAATTTTTAATTCAACCCTAACCATTGTTTGGTTATTATTTTAAGATTCTTAGAAAAAAAGCGATGAGAAAAATCTCAATTTTATTTTTATCTATGCTATTCCTGATACTTGCTAATGCAAAAGCACAGGGTACAGCTCCATTGTACAGTACTATTATCAAAGGTGGCAGAGTGATCGATGCAAAAAACAATATCAATGACCTTCTAGATGTTGCCATAAAAAATGGCAAAATTGCCAAGGTTGGTAAAAATATTGATCCTTCACTTGCAGTACAGATAGTAAATGCAACAGGAATGTATGTTACTCCCGGTTTGATTGATGTTCATGCGCATGTTTTTTGGGGAGTTCAACCTGATCACTATCTCAGTAATGGAAATGTGGGTGTCACTGCAGATGGATTTAGTTTTCGCTCCGGCGTAACCACTCTTGTAGATTGTGGTGGAGCTGGATATAAGTCGTTTCCCACGTTTAAAAGAAATATTATTGATAAATCTCAAACCCGGGTTTTATCTTTCTTGAATATTGTTGGCGAAGGAATGAGAGGTGGTGAATATGAACAAGATGTAAGTGATATGGATGTAAAGCTTGCAGCAAAAGCTGCAATCGATAATAAAGAATATGTGGTAGGGTTTAAGCTGGCACATTTTAACAATCCTGATTGGACTCCAGTTGAAAAGATCGTAGCTGCTGGTAATCTTGCCAATATGCCAGTAATCATTGATTTTGGTGGAGGTAAACTCCCAATTGAAGATCTTTTTCTAAAATACCTTAGGCCAGGTGATATTTACACCCATGTTTTCACTGAATTGGAAAGAAGAGATCCAATCGTAGATCTTCAAACTAGAAAACTCAGGCCCTTTGTACTCCCGGCACAAAAAAGAGGAATTGTTTTTGATGTTGGATTTGGTGGCGGAAGCTTTAATTTTAATCAGGCTATCCCGGCAATTAAAGCAGGATTTCTTCCAGACCTATTGGGTACTGACCTTCACACTGGAAGTATGAATGGAGCAATGAAAGATCAATTAAATGTTTTATCTATTCATTTGGCTATGGGGATGGATATTCCCTCTGTGATTGCTCGCAGTACCTGGGCTCCCGCAAAAGCTATAAAACGCCTAGAACTTGGACATCTTTCTGAAGGAGCAATCGCTGATATTGCAATCTTAAGCGTTCGGCAGGGAAAATTTGGATTCAGAGATATTGCTGGAAACAGACAGGAAGGCACACAAAAATTAGAGTGTGAAATGACGATTAAAGATGGAAAGGTTATGTATGATCTTAATGCCATTGCTCAATCTAATGCTAAAAAATAAATATAGAGGCGTTCTAATTATCGAGTAAATGAATAAATATTTTTTCATATTTATTGCTTTGGCAATATTTTCGGCAGGTTTTGCTCAGGCACAGAATACTGCTGTTTATGATATTGTAATTAAGGGAGGGCATGTAATTGATCCTAAAAACAATATTAATCAATTGATGGATGTTGCTATATACTCTGCCCGGCCAGCTAGAGATGGGAATGCCGCTCAGGCAGCAAAGATTGCATTGGTAGCTAAAAATATTGATACAGCGCTTGCTATTCAAGTGGTGAATGCTAAAGGAATGTTTGTTACTCCTGGCCTTATTGATATTCATACGCATGTATTTTATGGCCCATCCAAATCTAATTATCTGAGCAATGGTTCAATAGCTGTAATTCCTGATGGTCATACTTTTAAGGCTGGGGTAACCACTGTGGTTGATGCAGGAGGTGCTGGGTGGAAGTCATTTGCGATGTTTAAGAAAAACATTATTGACCTTTCAGAAACTAGAGTACTCTCGATGCTTAATATTGTTGGCCAAGGCATGAGAGGAGGTGCATATGAACAGGATCTTGGGGATATGGAAGCTGAAAAAACTGCCGCTTTTGCCATTGAAAACAAGGAATACGTAGTTGGTTTCAAACTTGCTCATTTCGGCAAGGCCGACTGGACTCCGGTAGAGCGAATTACACAGGCAGGTAAAATAGCCAATATGCCGGTGATGATAGATTTTGGTACAGGTAATCAGTCGCTCGAAGAACTTTTATTTAAATATTTACGACCAGGAGATATTTACACTCATACGTTTATTGAAGCGCCTAAAAGTAAAGATCCCATCGTTGATTTTGAAAATCACCAGTTAAGACCATTTGTTAAAGCTGCACAACAGCGAGGAATTATCTTTGATGTTGGTTTTGGAAGCGGTAGCTTTAATTTCAAACAAGCAGTTCCAGCAATTAAATCTGGATTTTATCCAAATACAATGGGTACTGATCTTCACTCAGAAAGTATTATTCGTGCAATGAAAGATCAATTGAATGTGATGTCAATATTTCTTTTTCTTGGAATGGATATCCCTTCAATCGTCAAGGCTGCAAGTTGGTCGCCTGCTCAAGCAATTAAACGGGAAGAGCTTGGCAATCTTTCTGTGGGTGGAATAGCTGATATCGCTATTTTGAGTATGCGCAAAGGCGATTTTGGTTTTAGGGACGTTGCTGGAAACAAAAAATCCGGAACACAAAAATTTGAGTGCGAAATGACTATTAAGGGTGGTAAGATCGTGTATGATTTAAATGCCATTGCGTCCAATCGAGTAAAAGGAAAATAGATTTGAATCTGTTTTTTTTTTAAATTTGGCATACCTATAAATATCATAATTTACCTATTCTGATATGATTAATTATAGGTATACTTTTGATTTTTTATATATGAATCTGATTCGTCTCAATTTCAAAATTCTTTTAATATCGCTTTCTTCATTCAGCTTTATTTATCCAGAGTGCTCCTTTGCTCAAAAGCGGCCTAATATTCTTTTGATCATGACTGATGATCAGGGTATTGGCGATGTTGGACTTCATAATAACGATATTCTGAAAACGCCTAATATGGATGCAATTGCAAATCAAGGTGCTGAGATGCGTCAGTTTATTGTGAATTTTAATTGTTCTCCTACTAGAGCTAGTATGCTTACAGGAAGAGATAATTACAGAACAGGTGTAGTAGGCGTTACAGAGACCTCGCATCTTATGAAGTCTACAGAGGTTACCCTTGCAAAAGTACTCTCAGATGCGGGTTATAGTACCGGAATTTTCGGAAAATGGCATCTCGGCGATTCCTATCCTATGAGGCCCTCCGATAAGGGCTTTCAGGAAACCTTGATTCATAAAGGCGGAGGAATTGGACAGGCATCCGATCCTCCAGGAAACTCGTATTTCAATCCAATTTTGGAGCATAATAATGTCAAAAAGGTTTTTAAAGGCTATTGTGATGATATTTTTGCAGATGCTACGATTAACTTCATTGATAAGAATAAGGACAAGCCATTTTTTGCCTTTTATGCAACTAACCTGCCTCATTTTCCATTAATTGTTAGCGATAAATGGGCAGATCCTTATCGCAAGATGGGTCTTCATGAACTCAATGCACTAACCTATGGCATGATTGCCAACGTGGATGCTAATATTGGTCGTTTACTAGCTAAACTAAAAGAATTAGGCATAGAAGATAATACCATCGTAATCTTTATGTCAGATAATGGACCGAGAACTAAACGAACAAAAAATGACCTCTATCCAGATCGTTTTGTGATGAATCTTCGGGGTACAAAAACGAGTGTTTATGAAAATGGAATACGTGCTCCATTTTTTATTAAATGGCCCGGAAAGATACCTAAAGGAGTTAAATACACCAATCTGGCAGCACATATTGATGTAATGCCTACACTTTTAGAAGCATGTAATGTACCGATACCCCAATCTTTGAAATTGGATGGAATATCACTATTGCCTTTACTTACTAATAAATTGAAGAGTATTCCTGAACGTGAAATATTCATTCAGGGTCATGCTGGTTCTGAACCCTACAAGTATTTTCATTTTACGGTGCGAGGTCAGCGCTATAAACTCATTTCTCCAAATGATGATCCTTATGGCAATATTATCCGGCCTGGCATTGCAGATGCAGATATGAAAAAACTTTTAGCCTCTCTAGAGTTATATGATATTGAGAAAGACCCTAGTGAAATTGAAAATATAGCTAAACAACACCCCGATATTGTTAAAAATATGCTTTCTCATTATGAAACCTGGTTTGATCAGGCTATGAAAGATCGCGGTAGTGAATGGCCCCAGCGAATATATATAGGTACTAAGTTTCAGCCCATTGTACAATTATCAAGGTTTGATTGGGGTGGTCAGGGTTCAATAGGAGAGCAATCCAGACGAATTGGCTTTTGGGAAGTGTTTAGCAGCCCTGGTAAATATAATGTCATTCTACGTTATCAAAAAGCAACAAAATCAGGTTTTGCATATTTAAAATATCGTGGTATAGAAAAGAAAATTGCAACTAAGGTAGGTGATACGGTTTCTAGGTTTGATTCTATAGAATTACCTGAAGGCCCAGGTAGATTTGAGGCATTTATCAAGTCAGATAATCAGGATATTGGTGTACAGTATGTTGATGTGGAACGAATAAACTAATTTTTGTTATTTTTTATTAAATCATTATATGCAAAGAAGACGATTTCTAGAATCTGCATTTTTCGGATCGGCAGCCATGCTAATTGGTTTCCCAATTCTAAATGCACAGGCATCATCTAATATTAAGATCACTAAAATTAGATATTATGCCGCCCCTGGGTATAATAAACCTCTTTTTAATCAGGCTCGAGGTATTGTTGAAATTGAAACTAATACAGGGATAATCGGTATCGGTGAGGGTGGTTCAAAAGATATGATCGAACAATGTGCTCAGATGATGATCGGCGAAGATCCTTTTCGTATCGAGCATATCTGGCAATATCTATACAGAGGTATGTTTTATCCTCCTGGAAGAGAGAAATTACATGCATTAGGAGCCCTTGAGATGGCGCTCTGGGATATCAAGGGAAAAGTTTTAAATGTTCCTGTTTATGAGCTCCTCGGTGGATCAACCAGAGAATTTGTAGAATGTTACGCCACTGGTTTCAGACCATCTAAAGCAAAAACTGAAGAAGAAAGAGCCACCGATTGTCTTAAAGCTGGCTTTAGGTCATATCGAATTGGGCCAACGGGTGGCAATGGCGATCTTCCTTTTGATTTCTTTGAAAATGCCGATAAGACCATTGAATTCAGTAAGAGAATTGATCAAGCAGTAGGAGGTAAGGGCAATTGGGCAATTGATCTTCATACCCGTTTTGATACTCCCGAAGCTGTGAAAATCTGTTCAGCATTACAAGAATTAAGCCCATATTTTGTGGAAGATGCGATTAGGTCTGAAAATCCAGGTGTTTACAGAACGTTCAGGCAGGCTACCAAAGTCCCTATAGCGGTAGGTGAGCAATTTGGTGATCGCTGGGATATTAATGAATTAATTGAACAACATCTCATAGATTATTCTAGGGTAACATTGCCTAATAGTGGTGGAATAATAGAATTGAAGAAGATAGCAGCATTATGTGAGACCCATTATATAGGTATGATTCCACACTTTACTGGCCCTTTATCAACAGCAGCTTTAGTACATGTTTTGGGTTCAAGTAGCCCTTCAAGAGTAATGATGGAATTAGCTGGCGGTGAGGTAGAAAGACCAGCGTATTTCAATGATGATTACCTGAATTTTTCTAATGGTAAATTGTATTTAAATCCGGAACCTGGATTAGGTGTGAAATTTAATCCCAAAAAGGCAAATTTTATCATGGAGATTACCGAAAAAACTAAGTTCCCACATCCAGTTTTGAAGAGTCCAGATGGGGCCATTCACAATTGGTAATTTTATAAAATTCATTTATTTAGGATGTTCATGTGAATATTTCCATAAAAAATCACATTTTTAGGATTCCGGAACTTATTTAAATCCGGTTCATATTGAGAACTATAATTTATTTTTAAAACATCATAATTTGAAAACCAAATCAATACTATTTTCTGTGATTTTCCTGACTTTTAGCTGTGGATTTCTATGGTCAGGATGCAGTTTAAGTAAAATAACTGCTCTTGCTATTACCGGCGACAAAGATCCATCTGCTATGGCAGAGTTTATTTATAATCCTGCAGATTCAAGATTAAAAGACAGAAAATTTGAACAGGTACCTGCAGTTGTTGCAACTGCTGATGGAAAGCAGGTTTTTGTAGCCTGGTATTCAGGTGGAGCTGCGCCTGGACCAGGTAATTATGTAACATTATCAGTTAGTCAGGATTTAGGAAAATCTTGGTTGAATGATCAGCTTGCTATTTATCCAACAGATAAGGCCTACCGATTATTTGATCCTGCACTATGGAGAGATAATAAGGGTAAAATACATTTATTCTATGGCAGTGCTAAGAATAATTTACTTTGGGACGGTTTTGGCGGTGTTAATGCCTTAGAAATTAAATGGGATGGAAAGAGAATCTCTAATTCTATTCCTATCCGAATAAGTGATGGGGTAATGAGTAATAAACCTGTTAATTTATCGTCAATAAAGCAGACACTTTTCCCAGTTTACATTGATAAGCCAATTCTTGGAACAAAATCTGAAAAATCATTTCCTCAGAATGGGGTATTTATTTATTCTAATGCTTATTCTAGGTCAGAACACAAGCTTCAACTCAGTCCATATGCTTCTATCCAAATTGAAGAAAATTTAAGGATACATGACGAACCACAGGTGGTTGAAATTTCTGAAATGGGCGAATGTCTTGCAATGTTGAGAACAACCAAAGGGATATATTTTACAAAAAGTAATGACTTTGGGAAAACCTGGGCTAAAATTGAGCCTTTTACAGCTTCTGGCCCAACAACCTCCAGTAGATTTTATTTAGGTAAACTTTCTTCCGGTAATTTATTGCTGGTCAGTAATAATAGCACTACACGAAATAAAATGTCTGCCTTTCTTTCAAAAGATGGCGGAAAAACGTGGCCTCATAAATTAGTACTTGATGAACGCGAAAATGTATCTTATCCTGATGCAGATCAAACAAGTGATGGTACTATTCATGTTGTTTTTGATCGTGAAAGAACGGGTGCTAAAGATATTTTGTATTGCAGATTTACAGAAAATGATATTCTGAATGGCAATGCATCAGTTGTCTTTAAAAACAGAGTTAATAAGTAAAATTTTGAATGGAGAATTGAAATTTTGATGGATAAACATATTTTATGTTGTGATTGGGGCACAACTTCATTCAGATTAAGGCTTGTTGAAAAACAGAATTATGAGGTTCTTGCTGAATATTTAACTAAAGACGGGGTTGCAGGTACCTACAGAAACTGGAAAGAACAGGATGAGCTTAGTCGTTTTGATTTTTATGCCGCAATCTTAAAAAATAGCATCAAAGAATTAGCAAAAAAGACATCATTTATGCTGGATACTATTCCTCTCATTGTATCCGGAATGGCATCTTCTTCAATTGGTATGGAAGAACTTCCTTACGCAGAACTTCCGTTTGAGAGTAATGGAAGTCAAGCTTCTGTTAGGGTTTTCAAAGATTTTAATGGCATGGACGCTCCCTTGCTATTAGTTTCTGGACTTAAAAGTCATGAAGATGTGATGCGTGGAGAAGAAGCACAACTAATAGGACTTCTAAAATTAAATGAGATTACAATTCAGGGCTCAGAGAAAATTGTTTTTGTGTTCCCTGGCACACATTCTAAGCATATTGTTGTTCAAGATCGATTTGTAACTGATTTTCACACCTATATGACTGGTGAGATTTTTAATATTATGACTGAACACAGCATCTTAAAAGATTCTGTTAATAGCAGCTCTGACTCTGATTTAAAAAATCAGGAATCAAGTAAAGCCTTTTTAAAGGGAGTGGAGATTTCTGGCACATCGGCACTTTTACATAGCTTGTTTACCGTCCGAACCGGGCAGTTATTTGGCCAATTCACAAAGGAGCAGAATTCATTTTACTTAAGTGGTTTATTAATTGGTTCAGAACTTAGGCAGCTAAAAGATGGAAATTATGACCGTTTGATAATATGCAGTGGAAAGCATCTTTATGAACATTATAAACTTGCAGCTGAAGCTATTTCCTTGAAATTCAATACAACTTATATTCAGCCCGAACTAATAGATAAAGCAACAATAGCTGGTCAGGTACAAATTTTTAATGCCACTCAAACTACTTCAAATGAATAATCAAGAGTTTTCATGGAACGGATTTTCAAAAGTTCCCATTGTTGGAATTATCAGGAATTTAAGTTTTGATACTATCGAAAAAATTCTTCCAATCTATCTTTCTGCAGGCCTCACAACCATTGAAATTACAATGAATACTCAGGCAGCAGAAGAAATTATTCGTTTTGCTGCTGATAAATATATGGGGCAGCTAAATGTTGGAGCAGGTACGGTTTGTAATACAGATGAATTGGATCTGGCTATCCGTGCGGGTTCTCAGTTTATTGTTACCCCAATCCTTGATCCTGATGTTGTTCGAACCTGTGTCAGTAAAAATATACCCGTATTTCCTGGAGCATATACTCCCACAGAAATTTATCAGGCATGGAAACTAGGAGCAAGCATGGTTAAGGTTTATCCTGCAACAAGCCTCGGGCCAGAATACATAAAGGATGTGAAAGCACCTTTAAATAAGATAAAGCTAATGCCTACTGGCGGAATTAATCTAGATAATATTCAAACATTTATTAAAGCTGGTGCTGATGGGCTAGGTATTGGAAGTCAGCTTTTTGATAAAACACTCATCAAAGATCAAAACTGGGAAGGGTTGGAATTGCATTTTAAGCAATATGTATCTAAACTTAATTCATAAATCAAAAAACGAATCTCATAACTCTTAATAAAATGATATCTCCCAAAGGAAAAAATTATCGCTGGTTAATAGTAACGCTATTATTTCTGGGTACAGTAATTAATTATCTGGATCGGCAGATCATTGGTTTATTAAAACCAACGCTTGAATTGGAATTTAATTGGACAGAAACTGATTTTGGTAAGATCATGTCTGCATTTTCATTTGCTTATGCAATTGGATTATTAGTTTCTGGAAGGTTTATCGATAAAGTTGGAACCAAGCTTGGGTATTCTGTCGCAGTAGTAGTTTGGAGTGTAGCCGGTATGGGGCATGCACTGGCAAAATCAGTTGCAGGTTTTGGAATTGCAAGATTGTCATTAGGGATAGGGGAAGCAGGTAATTTTCCTGCAGCAATGAAAGCTGTTTCAGAATGGTTTCCAAAAAAGGAAAGAGCACTTGCAACGGGCATTTTTAACTCAGGTACAGCAATTGGAGTGGTTGTAGCATTAATTATTGTTCCAATTATCATGCAGAATTATGGCTGGCATGAAGTTTTTTGGATAACCGGAGCAATGGGCTTTATTTGGTTGATATTCTGGCTATGGCTTTATGAAATTCCAAGCAGGCAAAAAAGGCTGAGTGCTGAAGAACTTGCATATATTGAAAGTGATCATGATGATAATGTTGACCAGGTTCAGAGTACCACAAAAATTTCATGGGCTAAATTATTTACGTTTCCTCAAACATGGGCCTTTGTAACTGGCAAATTCCTGATCGATCCAATTTTTTGGTTTTTTCTCTTCTGGTTGCCTTCTTATTTTTCTGCAACATTTAATCTAGACTTAAAAGTGATCAGCCCTGAATTGATGCTGATTTATGGTGCTACAACCATTGGAAGTATTGCTGGAGGATATTTCTCTTCTCAACTGATCAACAGAGGTTGGCCTACATTAAAAGCAAGAAAAGGAGTTTTACTCCTGTTTGCAATTCTTGAACTTGGAATTATGATAGCCATAGCGCAGTTTGTGACCGATAAGTGGGTGGCTGTAGGATTGATAAGTTTGGCTGTAGCTGTTCATCAGGCATGGGCAACTAATATTTTTACATTGGCTTCAGATATGTTTCCAAAAGAAGTGGTGAGCTCAGTGGTAGGAATCGGTGGAATGACCGGAGCAATAGGTGGAATCCTATTCCCCATATTTGTAGGTTATTTACTGGATGTATATAAAACGGCTAATAACCTAACAGGAGGCTATAATTTAATATTCACTATTTGCGGCATTACGTATTTAGTAGCATGGACCATTATACATCTGTTAACCAGAAAATCTCAGAAAGTTGTTGTTGTTTAATGAGGTATGAGGTCTGAAGTCTGAAGTCTGAGGTCTGAGGTCTGAGGTCTGAAGTCTGAAGTCTGAGGTATGAGGTCTGATGTATGAGGTCTGAAGTATGAGGTTTGAGGTTTGAAAAAAGCAGAAAATCTCAATTAGCACCACACAGTCTTTGATCTTTGCTCTTGGTTCTTGGTTCAGTTATCTGAGGTATGAGGTCTGAAGTCTGAGGTATTGGGTTTAAGTTTTTAGGTGTTGGAATTAAAATTGGGAGAATAGGATATAATAAAATAATGTCTAGTCAATGTCTTTATTGCTTGATTTTTATTTAAATAATCAAATTTCAAACGAACTGGGATTTAGTCTTGATTCCTGGCTCTTGGTTCTTGATTCAAAATTAATACTGAATATTAACATGAACAGATAATTGTCTAACTTATCAAATATAAACTAAATGAATATCATGAGAAAATCATTTAAAACAGACTACAAATTTATGATGATCCTTTTCGGATTGTTTATCGCACCATTTTTCACACCTCAGGCAAAAGCACAGCTCTATAATTTTACTGAAGAGCAAATGATCAGTTTTACTGCAAAAAATCCTTATTCTAGATTCCCAGGTGGTAGGCCAATGATTCCAGCTGCTATTTTGGATACCATACGTAAAATGGATATTCAGGTTGTTGAAGCAATTGGTTCAATACCTAAGGAATATGCCAATCAGTATGAAGATGGATGGAAATCAATTGTTCCAGGAAAGAAGCTCATTGGTCGTGCATTCACTGTCCAGTTTATGCCTTCTCGTCCTGACTTGGTTGCAGGAATGCAAAGTGAAGCTGATAAAAATAATTTTACCGGACTAAACAACAGGACCACCATTGACATGCTTCAAAAAGACGACTTGGTGATTGTCGATTTATATGGAAAGATACAGGGTGGTACCTATGTTGGAGATAAACTTTCTTACTACATCTGGAAAACAACAGGAACAGGTTTAATTGTAGACGGTGGAATCTATTTAACCGAGAATATTGCGCAAAGCGGAATGCAGGCTTTTTATCGGGGTACTTATCCCGGAGCCTTAAGCAATGCAACAGTATCGGGCATAAACGTGCCTATTCGTATAGGAAAAGCGGTTATTATGCCTGGCGATCTGGTTATTGGTGATCAGGATGGCATTTTAGCCATTCCACCACAATTTGTGCCAAATCTTATCGCAAATGTTGTTAAAGATCGACGTCGTGATGTGTGGATGAAAAAAGCATTTGACTTGGGTAAATATAAATCCAGTGATATCTATGGTCGCCCAAAGGACCCTAAATTATTGAAACAGTTTGAAGATTATCTTACAACAGGCGATTCCAAATTGTTACCTAAATAAATAGCAGTTCTATTTTTTATCATTCAAAATGCTTTCTTGTACTAAAATATGAAGGTCTTTAATTTCATTTTTTGTATTCTTTTTATTGTTTCTGCAGCATTACAGTACAATGACCCTGATCCATATATATGGATACCAATTTATTTGATGGGTGCTGTAATTTGTTTTCAGGCTTTTAGAGAGAAGTATTATCCAGTATTTACATTACTGCTTTCTACTTTGTTTATAATCTATGACCTGTACTTATTCTTTGATAAGTTTGGTGTGCTGAGCTGGTTGAATGAACATAATGCTGAGAATATTGCCGCAAGTATGAAAGCATCTGCGCCCTGGATTGAAGAAACTAGAGAGTTTTTTGGACTACTAATCTTAATCATTGTTTTGATGATCAATTATTTGGTGTCCAAAAGATCTAATGTTAAATAGAATCAATTTGAATTCTTTTTCACAAATAAAAAAAAAATCAATTTCCAATTTACAATCATTTCAATTAGTTGATTTTTATTGAATACCTAGTAGGGTGGTCAATTCAAACAAGCTGTTTGAAATTCTTTTCCTATCATGTTTTTGATATTGTTCACCTTCAGGAAGCTTTTTTTAAATAGCAATGGAATGAGCATAGCTAATCTAAAAACCTCGCTATAAAATTCCCGATTTTACTTATTCAATACCAAACATTGTTATCCTATACTATAAGGTATAAATTCTTTTTTAATAGTGATCTGAATATATAATCTACAAAGGCTAGTATGCGCCTAACTGATCGAGTTTAAAATCGATTTTTTTTAAGAATTATGAATTTTCTGCCGTTTTTTGGCTGTATTGAGAGAAAAAAACTTTTCAACATTTATTAAGAAGTCAGTTTTTTAAAAAATATCTTAAAATTAAATTATTGTAAATCAATAAGTTACATATTTGACTCATTGTAATATTATTGATAGAATTATATTTTATAAAAGTTTAGTAAACTAAATAAATTATTTATTTTAGAAGGTCTGATTGATTGGATTTGCTATGTAGTATTTTCAATCATGATGAGTTTATTCTTATAACTTAAAATTCATTTAAAAAAAAAGAATTATGATGAGAAAAATTTACAAACTAGTCGTACTACTAGTATTATGCCAAACCTATGTGTTTGCGCAGAATATTAGTGTTACCGGTAAGGTTACCGACTCTGACAATTTACCTCTACCTGCTGTAAGCATTAAGGTTAGTGGTTCAACTCAGGGAACAAGCACAGATGCTAATGGTAGTTTTACAATCTCGGTTCCGTCTAATGGATCGCTGGTATTCAGCTACATTGGATTCGCAAGCCAAACAGTTTCAGTAAATGGAAGAACTACCTTAAATGTTCGTCTTGAAACTGATGCAAAACAACTTGAAGGAGTAATTGTTACTGCTTTGGGTATTACAAAAGACCAGAAGGTCTTAAGTTATGCAACTCAAAAAGTCAACACTGACAATTTTCAAAAAGCCAGAGAATTAAACATTGGTAAATCTTTGATCGGTCGTGTTGCAGGTCTTGATGTTGCAGGAACTTCTTCTGGTTTAGGTGGTTCAACTCGTGTTGTACTTAGAGGTGACCGTTCAATCACTGGTAACAATGGTGCTTTGATCGTTGTTGACGGTGTGCCAATGGATAACTCAAACTATAGCCCGGGTACTGGTAACGGTGGTCGTGACGGTGGTGATGGTTTATCAAGTATTAACCCTGATAACATCGAATCAATGACTGTTCTAAGAGGTGCTTCTGCAACTGCTCTTTACGGTTCACGTGCTGCAAACGGTGCGTTATTGATTAATACCAAAAAAGGTAGTGCTCAAAAAGGATCTGGTGTTTCTTTGAATAGCTCTTCTCAATTAGAGTCTATGATGGAACTTTACAATTTCCAAAATGAGTATGGACAAGGTGCTGGTGGTGTTTATAACAGAGCACAAGAAGGTTCATGGGGCCCTAAAATGACTGGTCAATCAGTTGCTTTATGGGGTAATGACCCTGCTGATGCTGCAAAAGTTTATAACATGACTCCACAGCCAAACAACTACAGAGATTTCTATTCTGTAGGAAATCAGTTGTCTAATACTGTTGCATTTTCTGGTGGTACTGAAAAGGCTCAAACCTATTTCGCATATACTAGAGTAGATGCAACTGGTATTATTGATAACAACAAAATGAAAAGAAATAACCTTAACTTACGTCTTACTGGTAAAGTAAGCCCTAAGTTATCTTATGATTCAAAGGTTACTTACTTGAAACAAGATATCGATAACAGACAATACACTGGTGAGGCTTATCAGAATAACCAACGTCACATCCTTCGTATTCCTCGTAACATTTCTTTGGAACAAGCTGGAAAATACGATTACATCGATCCATCTACTGGTAAATTACGCCAGAACTACTGGAATCCTGGATCTAACGGTGGTGAAAATCCATTCTGGACTAAAAATCGTGTAATTTCAGATGATATCAGAGATCGCGTTATGGGATTTGGTTCCCTAACTTATCAAGTTACTCCAGCATTAAGCTTAATGGCTCGTGCAGGTATGGACAAAACTCTTGATAGATTTGAAGGTAAATGGTATAATGATACCTATACTATTGCTGATTTTGGTAACTACACAACTGAAAATAGAGATGTATTAGAAACTAACTTCGACTTCATTGGTATTTTCAAAAAGAACATTTTAAAAGAATTAACTGTTGATGCAACCTTTGGTGCTTCACTTCAGCACTTAAATAGATATTCTCAATCAACCAATGCTGGTGGATTAAACAGAGATAACCTATTTATTCCTTCAAATGGTCGTGGTCCAACAGATGCTCGTTCTATCGTTGATACAGAAAAGCAAGGTGTATTTGCTACAGCAGATTTCACTTACAAAAATGCTATCACTATTTCTGGATCAGTTCGTAATGACTGGTCATCTACCTTACCAAAAGCAAATCAGTCTTACTTATTTGGTTCAGGAGGTTTCTCTGCAATCCTTTCAAACATCTTTACTTTACCTAGTGCAGTTTCATTCGCTAAATTTAGAGGATCTTATGCTACTACTGGTAACGATGCGAGTCCATATTTGACTACTCAGTTTTATAATTTTGCTGCTGGTGGTGCTGCTGGTTTTATTGCTAGAAATGGTGTTAAGCCTTTCCCTGATCTTAAGCCAGAGTTAACAACTGCAAAAGAATTAGGTTTAGAAGCTAAATTCTTTAACGATCGTTTTGGTTTTGATTTAGGCGTTTATACTTCTGATTCTAAAAACCAGTTATTCACAGTTTCTCTTCCTCCAGCTTCTGGATGGAGTTCTGAATATGTGAACGCCGGTTTAGTAAATAACAAAGGTGTTGAATTAACTTTAAATGGATCTCCAATTGCTAAAGGAGCTTTCCGTTGGAATGTTGACTTGAACTTTGCTAGAAATGTTAACAAATTGGTTGAATTATCTCCAACTTTGAAAACTTTAGCTTTAACTCAAGATTTCATGGTATTCCAGCGTGCAGTTGAAGGTGAGCCATTAGGTCAAATGTACAGTAGAGGTTATCAGCGTGATGCTAGCGGTAATGTTATAGTTGGAGCTAACGGTTTACCGTTAATTACTGCTGGAACTACTGTAGATATTGGTAACTCTCGTCCTGACTGGACTGGTGGTTTAAACAACACTATTAACTACAAAAACTTCAGTATCAGTGCTTTAATTACTGCTCGTGTAGGTGGTAATGTAACTTCATTCACTAATGCGATTATCTATTCTGATGGTCAAGTTGAAGAAACATTAGCAGGAAGACAATTATTTACGTTCCCAGGTGTTACAGCTACAGGTGGTACTAATACAGTATCTACAACTGCAGAAAACTACTGGAAATTTGTAGGTGGTCGTAATACTCCAGTTGGTGAGGTTTGGTCTTATTCTGCTACAAACGTTCGTTTACGTGAAGCATCTATAAGCTATGCATTGCCAAAGAATTTATTTAAGAAAGCACCATTCCAGGCTGGATCTGTAGCTTTAGTTGGTCGTAACTTATTCTTTATTGTAAATAAAGCTAAAGGTTTCGATCCTGAGTCTACTGCAGGTTCTACTAACACTTCTGTAGGTCAGGAAGGATTTTCTTTACCTACAACTCGTCAGATTGGTTTGAACTTGAATTTATCGTTTTAATTAATAAAATTAACAATTATGAAAAAATATAAATTATATATCATTGCCGCAAGTTTAGCCTTGTTTACAGCAGTTGGTATTTCTTCTTGTACCGACAAGTTTGAGGAGTATAATACTGATACCAGTAGATTAACTGAGCTTGATGCATCAGCTGTAGGTAATGCATTCGCAGCCTCTCAGTATAGAGGTGTGACGTTCTCTTGGCAGACGTTTCAAAGTTTGTTCGCTGACTTACAGGCACAATACTTTGGTAATATCGCACAAAACTTTCCATCAGATCGTAACGTGATGGTGGGTAACTGGTTAAATGGTGCTTGGAATGGTTTTTATAACCAAACTCCAGCATTATTAGGTGTATTAGAAAATACCGCACCAGGTGGTAAAGCGGCCAATCCAGCTGTATTTGCTATTGCAAATATTTGGAAAGTTCGTATGTATCAGCCAATAACTGATTATTGGGGAGCAATTCCTTATTCTGCTGTTGGTAATGGTAAAAAAACAGTTGATTATGATGCTCAGGATGTTATTTACAAAGACTTCTTGACTACATTAGCAAAATCAACTGCTGATCTTCAAGCTTATAAAGGAAAAAATGTTCTTGGTAACAATGACCTTATTTATGGTGGTGATGTTGATCAGTGGATCAGATTTGCAAATACGTTACGTTTACGTATGGCTATTCGTATATCTCGTGTTGATGCAGCATTAGCTAAATCAAATGCAGAAGCTGCAGTAGCTGGTGGAGTAATGGAATTAAACGCTCATGATGCTTACATCAAAACTACTGCTAACAACATCAATAGCATGAACCAAGCAACAGCTTGGAACGAGTTCCGTATGAGTGCTGCAATGGAGTCAGTATTAACTGGTTACGAGGATCCTCGTATTACTAAGATGTATGCTCCAATTGCAGGTACAACTGCAACCTATAAAGGTATCCGTAATGGATATACTCAGGTTGAATTAGGTTTACCTGCTAATGAGAACACCAAACTTTCTAATGTGAATGATCGCTTTACTCCAGCCAATCAAAACACAAATCCTTTTGAAATTATTATGTCAGCTGAAGCTTGGTTCTTAAGAGCAGAAGGCGTATTATTAGGATGGAACATGGGTGGTGGTACTGCAAAAACGTATTATGAGAAAGGTATCGAAACATCAATGAAGCAGTGGGGTATTTCTGATGCTGCTGCAATTGCTGCTTATACTGCAAGTGCAAAAACTCCAATAGCTGTAACAGGCGCTGTAGTTTCACCTGCATTAACTGATATTCCGGTTGCGTTTTCTGCAGATGCTACTAAGCAATTAGAGCAGGTTATCACTCAAAAGTGGATTGCATTATGGCCAAATGGTGTTGAAGCTTGGGCTGAATACCGTCGTACTGGATTCCCTAAACTTTATCCAAGAATGAACTCTGAGAGTTTATTCGTAACTAAAGATCAGGTTGTTCGTCGTGTACCATACGTAATTGGAGAAACTCAAACAAATGCTGCAGGTCTTGCTACTGGTGTTGCAAAACTTGGTGGTGCTGATAATGAGGCTACCCGTTTATGGTGGAATAAATAATCAGATACTTATATCTTTAAAAAGCCTTCCCGATGTTTATCGGGAAGGCTTTTTTTGTTTATTTGAATGTAGTTTTCAATGAATACTAGGTAATTCTCATTTATAATTAAATTCGTTTATAATAATTCATCTATCAAATATTCGCATGAATACTTAATAGTAACGAATAGGACTGTTTAATCTTAAATAGATGAGTTTAATTTTGATCTAATTTTTTATATTTAGTGATTGAATTGATATTTTTTCTAATAGAATTTGAACAAAATATCTGACAGATCAGACCTATTTATTAAACCATTATTTTATTGATAATAATCGAT
>CANKAT010000028.1 GCA_947479815.1 Sphingobacteriaceae bacterium | reverse complement strand
TAGGAATTCTTGGAGATATTGCTCATGCTGTGTTTGTTAAAAAGAAGGTTGAAAGCATATTTAAATTCAGAGAGCAGGCACTAACTATACTTTTCCCTAAGGCTGCAGTTTAAGCCTGTCTTTTATTTTTATTAATTTAATTGAACTAATCTTAGTATAATTCATGAATCTCCCTGATCAAACCCCAAATAAAAACATTTTGATAACCGGAGCCAGTGGTTTAATTGGTGCAAAACTGATCAGGAATCTTCAGGATAAAGGATATTTTGTTTCTGTTCTTTCTAGAAATCCAGAAAATTTAAAAGGTGTAAAGGCATTTAAATGGAATGTAGAAGAGCAAACTATTGACAATAACGCATTAAAGGATGTAGATACAATCATTCATTTAGCAGGAGCAGGTATCGCAGATGAAAGATGGACTAAAAGTAGAAAGCAACTAATAATTGATAGCAGAGTTTTATCAACTAGATTATTGTATAAGGCAATTGAGGATACTAAAGCCCCTGTAAAAACAATTATATCTGCATCGGCAGTAGGGTTTTATGGAGATCGTGCAGATGAGATATTAAACGAAAATAGTACTAATGGTACTGGTTTTCTCGCTGAATGCTGTCAGCAGTGGGAGAATGCAGTTGATGAGGGACTTAAATTTGGAGTTAGATTGGTAAAGTTTAGAATTGGATTGGTTCTATCAAAACAAGGTGGGGCATTAGCTAAACTTGAAACACCTGTAAGTTTATTTTTAGGTGCACCTCTTGGCTCAGGAAAACAATGGATGCCATGGATTCATGTTACCGACCTCCTTGCTGTATTTGAAAAAGCCATCGAAAATTCAAAACTAGTTGGTACATATAATGCCTGCAGCCCAATTCCAGTAACTAATCTTGAATTTACAAAGATTTTAGCAAAAACTCTTTTTCGTCCTGTTTGGCCTATAAAAGTTCCTGAATTTATATTGAAGGCAGTATTGGGTGAAATGAGTGATGTCATATTAATAAGCAATCATACCACATCTCAAAAGCTAATTAATTCTGGCTTTAAGTTTAGGTATGCCGGATTAGATGAGGCTTTAAACGAGATCTATTCACATTAATTCAAATCTAATCTTTATAATTAATGAAAAAAGAAGTTAGCATATTTTGGTTTAGACGTGATTTAAGATTGTTTGATAATAATGCATTATTTAATGCATTAACAGGTAATTACCCAGTTCTTCCGATTTTCATATTTGACCCAGATATTCTCGATAAACTTTCCGATAAACAAGACAAAAGAGTTGAATTCATACGACAATCATTAGAACAATTAAATAATATCTTAAAGCCAATTGGTGCATCAATTTATGTACTTCATGAAAAGGTTGAAAAGGCCTTTGATAAACTTAGTGAAGAGTATTTAGTAAGAGAGGTTTATGCAAATCATGATTATGAACCCTATGCCATTAATCGTGATTTAAGAATTAAATCTCTATTAGAATCTAAAAATATCACTTTTAAGACTTTCAAGGATCAAGTGATATTTGAGAAATCGGAAGTGATGAAATCAGATGGTACGCCTTATACTATTTTTACACCTTATTCAAGAAAATGGAAGGAGAAGTTTTATCAGCAATCCCTAAACAATTTTCCATCTGAATTGCATTTTTCATCATTTTATAAATGCAGGGAATTTTTATTTCCTTCATTAAATGAATTAGGGTTTGAAGAAACAAGCCTAAATTTGCCAGAACCTGTTATAACAGAAGAAAGGATTAGGAATTATCAGGAAACTCGTAACCTTCCGTCTGTAGAAGGAACCTCACAAATTAGCGTGCAATTACGGTTTGGTACGGTAAGTGTCCGGCATCTTGTTAAACTAGCTTTAAATTGGAATGAACAATGGTTAAATGAATTGATTTGGCGTGAGTTTTTTATGATGATCCTTTTTCAATTTCCAAATGTGATTTCTGAAAGTTTTAAAAAGAAATACGATAAAATACAGTGGAGAAATAACGAAAAGGAATTTGAAGCTTGGTGTAAGGGTGAAACCGGCTATCCGATAGTTGATGCCGGAATGCGTCAGTTAAATGAAACTGGGTTAATGCACAATCGAGTACGAATGATTACTGCAGGATTTCTATGCAAGCATCTTTTGATAGACTGGCGCTGGGGTGAAGCTTATTTTGCTCAAAAACTTTTAGATTATGAACTTTCATCCAACAATGGAAACTGGCAGTGGGCTGCCGGAAGTGGTTGTGATTCAGCACCTTATTTTAGAATATTTAATCCAACTGCTCAAACCCTCAAATTTGACCCTAAATTAAACTATATCAAAACCTGGATCAAAGATTTTAGACTAGATTACTTGCTTCCTATAGTTGATCACGAATTTGGCAGAAAAAGAGCTCTTGAAGTTTATAAAAAAGCCGTTAATGAATAAATTAATGTGTTTTAAGCATTTCCTAGGATAGTTTTTTAAAGACATTGCAATAGGCTTTCGTACATTATTTGAATGCGATTATTTTTCCACAAAACTCATTAAAACCGTGGAAATTATTAACTTCGTATTCATATAAATTCAATTTATTTTTTACAAGTATTTAACTTGATTGAAAATTTAAATTATTAATCAGAACTGAAGAGTAACATGGCTGAAGATACAGAAAACGATAATTTAGTACCACAGAACGATAGGATAATCCCAATAAATATAGAAGAGGAAATGAAATCTGCATACATCGATTATTCGATGTCTGTAATTGTTTCCCGTGCTTTACCTGATGTCCGTGATGGACTTAAGCCTGTACACAGAAGAGTTTTGTATGGTATGCTAGATCTTGGCGTAACCAGTACCAAACCTCACAAAAAATCTGCCCGTATTGTTGGTGATGTATTAGGTAAATATCATCCACATGGTGATTCTTCAGTTTATTTTGCCATGGTTCGTATGGCTCAGGATTGGAGTTTAAGATATCCAATGGTTGATGGCCAGGGAAATTTCGGTTCTATTGATGGTGATTCACCTGCAGCAATGCGTTATACTGAAGCTCGTTTGAAAAAAATTGCTGAAGAAATGCTTGCTGATATCAACAAAGAAACAGTTGACTTTCAATTAAACTTTGATGATACTCTTGAGGAACCAACCGTATTACCATCTAGAATTCCAAATTTACTTGTAAATGGAGCTTCTGGTATTGCAGTTGGTATGGCCACCAATATGCCACCTCATAATTTGACAGAAGTGGTCAATGCAACCATAGCCTATATCGAAAATAATGAAGTTACAGTAGCTGATTTGATGCACTATGTAAAAGCACCAGATTTTCCAACTGGCGGTATTATTTATGGTTATACTGGAGTACAGGAAGCATTTGAAACAGGCAGAGGCAGAATTGTTATGCGTGCCAAAGCTGAGATCGAATTATATAAAGGAGAACGTGAGCGAATTATTGTAAATGAAATTCCGTATCAGGTTAACAAGGCTAATATGATCGAGCAAACGGCTGGACTTGTTAATGATAAAAAAATTGAAGGGATTAGTGAGATAAGGGATGAGTCAGATAGAGATGGTATGCGTATTGTTTACGAGATTAAACGAGATGCGAATGCATCAGTAGTCTTGAACAATCTTTTTAAATATACAGCACTTCAAACCTCATTCAGCGTAAATAATATTGCCCTGGTGAATGGTCGCCCAATGATGTTAAACCTAAAGGATCTTATCAGGCACTTTGTTGATCATCGCCATGAAGTAGTTATACGAAGAACAAAGTTTGATCTTGCCGAGGCAGAAAAAAGAGCACATATTCTGGAAGGTTTATTAATTGCCCTTGATCACCTAGATGAGGTTATTAAATTAATTCGTGCATCTAATAGTCCTGAAGATGCCCGTGTTGGATTAATGGATAGTTTCAGCCTTTCTGATATACAGGCTAGAGCAATTTTGGACATGACATTACGCCGTTTAACAGGGCTTGAACGCGATAAAATCAAAGAAGAATATGCTGAATTAATGAAGACCATTGATTATTTGAATTCAATCCTTGCAGACGAAGTGCTTCGTATGCAGATCATAAAGGATGAACTCACAGAAATAAGAGACAAATTCGGGGATGAACGCCGTACATCTATTACCCATTCTGCAGAAGATATGCGTATGGAGGATTTTATTGTTGATGAAGAAGTTGTAATTACTATTTCTCATGAAGGATATATCAAACGTACCGCATTGACAGAATACCGTAAGCAGGGCAGAGGTGGAAAAGGTTCTATGGGTTCTCAGTCTAGAGACAAAGACTTTATTGAGCATATGCTTATTGCCACTAATCATAATTATATGCTTTTCTTTACTGAAACTGGAAAATGTTTCTGGTTAAGAGTGTTCGAAATTCCTGAAGGAACCAGAACCAGCAAGGGGCGTGCAATACAAAACGTGATCAATATCCCTAAAGAGGAAAATATCAAGGCATACATTAAAGTAGTTAACCTGAAAGATCAGGAATACCTTGAAAATAACTTTATTATTATGTGTACCAAAAAAGGTACCATTAAAAAGACATCATTGGAAGCTTATTCTCGTCCAAGAGCAAATGGTATCAACGCGATAAATATCAATGAAGGCGACCAGCTATTAGAAGCTTGTATGACCAATGGTCAAAGTGAAATAGTAATGGCTTTACGTTCTGGCAGAGCAATTCGCTTTAATGAGTCTACAGTAAGGCCAATGGGACGTACCGCAACTGGAGTTCGTGGTGTAACATTAGCAAATGATAAAGATGAAGTAGTTGGAATGATCGCTATCAATAATCCGGATGTTACCGTTCTGGTAGTGTCAGAAAATGGTTATGGTAAACGTACTGATATCGAAGATTATCGTGTTACTAATAGGGGCGGAAAAGGTGTAAAAACTATTAATGTAACTGATAAAACTGGTGAACTTGTTGCTATTAAGGATGTAACTGATAATGATGATCTTATGATCATTAATAAATCAGGAATCGTGATTAGAATAGGAGTGAGTGATCTACGCGTAATGGGAAGAGCAACTCAGGGTGTCAGGTTAATTACTTTAAAAGGAGATGATTCTATTGCATCAATTGCTAAAGTTGAACACGAAGATGAAGACGAGGAAATAACTGAAGATGGCACTGTAGAAGGTACTGAAACTGAAGATCAGAATCCTGAAACTGAATAATTTCTTATGAATAAGGTATTCATGCTTCTTATAAGTAGTTTTTATCTGACCTATGCAACAGCAGGGGCTCAAACTCTTATTACTAAAGAAGCCATGAATAGTTTTGCTCAATATTCATCAAGCAAGGATATTAAAAAGCTTGAAAATGCCAGAAAACTAATTGATAATGGTTATAAAACCAAGGCAGATTCAATTGCATTTAGAAATAATCTCATCAGAAGTCTTGTTTATTCTACACTTGCAAGAGTAGATTCAAATCTTAAGTATTCTTATCAGAAAGACCCGGTTGAGGAGGTTTTGTATTCAATGAAATTTGTTTATGGAACTAAATTTGAAAAGGAATCTCGTGATCGTATCACCTATATTGAAGCTCAGCTAAAACAAACTTATTTATATCGAGCCAATAATTCATTCAAAAACCGAAAATATACTGATGCCTTAAAGTATTTCAGTATGCTAGATTCGATTGATAAAACAAGTATTTCTATCACTCACAATTTAGCTCTGCTATGTCAGGAACTAGGTTATTATCAAAGATCCATAGGTTATTATGAAAAATTAATTGTAAGTAGACCAAGACCAGAATATTTTATGGTTGCAGCAAACCTGTACGAATCATTAAACGATGAAACAAATACTATTCGGATTTTAAGTGCAGGTAGCAATGCTTTTCCAAATAACAGAGATATTTTATTTAAACTTTTAAATATTTTGCTAAACAGGAGTGAATATGCTGAAATTGTAAAATTTACCAGTCAAGCTCTTAAATTAGATGAAAGCAATATTAATTTGAATTATTTGGCGGGGTTTTCTCATGAGATGTCAGGAAATATAACCAAAGCTGAAGAATATTATAAATTTATTATTAATATTAACCCGAATAATTATGAAGCTAATTATGCATTAGGATTACTTTATTTAAATTCATATTTAAAAGACAAGAAACAAAGTGGGATAATGTATGTTGCAAAATATTATTTGACCAAAGCAAATGAAATTGACCCATATGAATTAAAATCACTAACTTCTTTATCAATACTTTATAAGAATACCGGAGAAATATCAGAATTACAAAAAATCAATAATAGAATAAACCAACTTAAATTAAATTAGAATAACATGAAAATTAAATCTTTCATTTTAGCAGCTGTGTTTTCAGCATCTTCATTAATAACTTTTGCTCAAAAGGGAGAAGTGGCAAGTGCTAAAAATAATTATGACAAATTTCTTGGATTAAAGGATGCAAACTCTCTATTGTTAGCAATTCCAAATCTAAAATTGGCAAAAACCTCTATAGATAAGGCTGTAGTGCATGCAAAAACTATAGAAGATCCAAGTGCATGGACTTATAAAGCTCTTATTTATGGTGAAATGGCGTTATTGGATAGCGTTCCTGCTACTTCAAAACCATTAATTGAAGAAGCTAAGGTAGCTCATAAAAAAGCTATAGAATTAGATAAAGCAGGTGAAAATAAAGCTAATCTTGACAATGCGAATGGCACACTATTTAGTCAATATGAATTAAATCAAGGTGTAAAAGCATATCAGACTAACAATTTTGCAGATGCATATTCTTCATTTAGTAACGCTTTAGCTTTTCGGCCAGGTGATACTACCATTACTTATTATGCTGGTTTGTCAGCTATAAATGCTAAAAACTATAAAGGAGGTATTCAACAGTATGAGAGTTTGATCAAAACTAACTTTTCTGCTAATATTCAAATTTATCTTGATTTATCCAGGTTATATACTATGGAAGGTGATACCGCTAAAGCAATTAGTATCGCTGCTGAAGGGTCTGCAAAATACAATGATAGCCAATTAGCTACCCAAGAAATTGAACTTAGTTTAATGTCAGGTAAACAAAAAGAAGTAATCTCTAAAATTACTGATCAGGCTAAAAAGAATCCTACAAATAAACTTTATCCTTATTATTTGGGTATAGCTTATAGTACTTTAGGAGAAAATCTTAAGGCTGAAGAATCATATCTTCAAGCTATTCAGGTAGATCCTAATTTTGGAGATGCCTATATCAATGTGGGTGGAGTATTGTTGAATAAAGGTATTAATCTGTTTAATAATGCAAATAAATTGCCGCAAAATCAGCAAAAAGAATATGATGTTATGATTAAGAGTGCTGGTATTGAGTTTGAGAAAGCATTACCTTATCTTGAGAAAGCTTCAGTTTTAGATCCAAAATCACGTATCGCACTTGATAATTTAAAAACTTATTATATAATTAAAAAGAATCAGGCTAAAGTAGATGAGTTAACTGCTAAGATTGCTGCATTACAATAGTCAGAAATATTTATTCTAATTAAGGCTGAATAGGGTAACCTGTTCAGCTTTTTTATTTTTATTATTTTAAGATATTTCATATTACAGTATTCTATTTAACATAATATTAATTATAAGACAATAATATAAATTCTATTTTACAATTAAAGAATAAGATTGTATTGATAAATTAGTGAAACACTCTTAAACTGAATAAAAAAATAATAATCTATAGCTATATAATAGCTATTAAGGAGCCCTTTTTAAAGTTTTGTTTAATTTTTTATTGATAAATTATAATTATTTTTGTTTTCAATCTAATTATGTACATTTGCCAATTATATATTTAAAAATAAAACAATGTCAGAAGGTACAGTAAAATTTTTTAATGAAACTAAAGGGTTCGGATTCATCGTTCCTGCAGATGGTAGTGAAGATGTATTCGTTCATTCATCTGGTCTAATTGATCAAATTCGTGAAAACGATAAGGTTGAGTATGAAGTTGAGCGTGGCAAAAAAGGCCTTAACGCTGTTAATGTGAAAGTTGTTTACTAAATCAACATAAATCATTGAACAAGAAAAGCATGTCGTGAGACATGCTTTTTTTGTTCACACCTATTCTATAATTTTAAAAAATATATTCATATTCAATCTAATTGAGTATCTTCAATTATTATACAATTAAAAAACAAAGCAATGCAATCAGGTACAGTAAAATTTTTTAACGAAACAAAAGGGTTTGGATTTATCGTCCCTTCAAATGGTGATTCAGAAATTTTCGTTCATTCATCAGGTCTTATCGACCGAATTCGTGAGAACGACAGTGTTGAATACGAAGTAGAAAATGGTAAAAAAGGTCTAAACGCCGTTAATGTGAAAGTTGTTGGATAATCAACATAAATCATTGATCAAAGAAAAGCATACCTTAATGGTATGCTTTTCTTATTTTAAAACAATCCATTTTATAAAAAATCAATTGACAAATTAGATTGGTATTTCAATCGCTCTCCTTTTTAAAAATTACATGAGCATATAGAGCGGATGATTAATAGCAATTAATAAAATCATTTCTTTATTAATTGTTGTATTTATATTCTAAAATGAGCCTAGTTTAACAAAGCATAATTTCAGAATAAGTATTTTTACATGGGATATTTATATTATTCAATGTAAAATGAAACAATCCAGAGAAATAAAGACCTTTTTTTTTAGTCAATACTTTTCTGATGGCCTTAGAATCACTTTTGGGGTACTTCTCCCCTCTCTGATTTTTTATCAACTAGACTTATTATCGATTGGTTTAACGATCTCTTTAGGTGCAGTTTGCACAAGTATAGCAGATAACCAAGGACCAATTAATCATAAGCGAAATGGCATGCTCTTCTGCACATTTTTCGTGTTCTGCACCGTTCTACTAACAGGCCTAATCAATAAGTATCCTATACTTATTGGAATCGAAATACTTCTGCTATCTTTTTTCTTTTCCATGTTTTCGGTTTATGGAAACAGAGCTTCATCAATAGGTACTGCCGCTTTGTTGATCATGATACTTACCATTGATAAAGATGTAATTAAATATAATGGTGCCTGGGGCCATACATTATTTATTCTGGCAGGTGGTATTTGGTATATGCTTTTAAGTATTTCTTTATCTCAATTATGGCCATATCGGTTAACTCAGCAGGCATTAGGTGAATGCATCAAGGATTTGTCTGTCTATGTACAGTTAAAGGCTGAATTTTATAATACCGAAAGTGATTTTGATCAAAATTATAAAATGCTTATTGCTCAACAAGTACTAAGCCATGAACACCAAGATTCCTTAAGAGAACTTCTTTTTAAAACCAGATTAATGGTTAAGGAGTCAACACAAGAAGCCAGGCTTTTAATACTTGTTTTTGTAGATATTGTTGACCTTTTTGAACAAACTATGGCCACACATTATGATTATCAGGTTATTCGCAATACGTATGGAAAAACTGAGTCTCTTAATGAGTTCAATAAAATAATATTAAAGCTTTCTGAAGAACTTGAAAATCTTAGTTATTACATTATTAGTAATGAAAAGCCTATCAGGCTTCATGATTTTAAACCACAGCTTGAAAAGCTAAAAACAAGTATTGATCAGGTTGAAGAGCTTGGAATTAATGGCCTTGTACTGAAAAAAATTCTAATCAATGTAAGAAATATGATTAGCCGTGTTGAAAATATTTATAGTTATTTCAATCTAAAACAGCTTTCAGGTCAGAATGATGTGGATTATAGCAAATTTGTTTCTCATGAAGACTTTGATTTTCAAAAAATCAAAGAAAACTTAAGCCCTAAATCATCTATTTTTCGACATTCAGTACGAGTTTCACTGATGTTTTTGGTTGGATTTTTAGTTTCAAAACTACTTCCAATTGGACATCATAGTTACTGGATACTTTTAACCATTCTGGTTATCTTAAAACCTGCATACAGTCTTACTAGACAACGAAATGTAGAACGCCTTGTTGGAACTTTCATTGGAGGTATTGCAGGGGCATTGATTTTGATTTATGTGAAAGATCAAACGGTTTTGTTTGTTTTTCTACTGATTTTTATGGTAGGAACCTATAGTTCCCAACGCTTAAATTATACGGTAAGCGTTCTTTTTATGACCCCTTATATTTTAATCTTGTTTAGTTTTTTAGGTGAAAACAATTTAAACATTGCAAAAGAACGTATGGTAGATACCTTGATTGGATCCTTTATCGCCTTTTTTTCAAGTTTTGTTGTTTTGCCCAATTGGGAATATTTTCAGTTCAAGAATTTTATGCGTGAGGTATTGATAGCGAATTACCATTACCTACACCATGTTGCTGAAGAACTGTCTGGAAAAAAATCTGATGTGATTTCTTATAAACTTGCCCGAAAAGATGTGTATGTAAGTTCAGCAAACCTTGGAAGTGCATTTCAGCGAATGTTGACTGAACCTAAAAGTAAGCAACAAAATATCAAAGAATATCACAAGTTTGTGGTTATAAACCATATGCTTTCATCTTATATAGCCACATTGATGACCACTATCCAACATGCAAATTCTATTGATATTGATTTTAGTCATATTAAATTGATTCGTAAGTCTTTATATATTTTATCTGATGTAATTAAAAAGATGAACTCACCTAATTTTAATGAATTGGAAATTACGATTGCTGATGTTAAAAAAGAAACCAGCCATTCAAGTGAGGCTATTTTATTGTATGAACAATTGGAACTTGTTCATAAGCTAATTTTGGATATTCAAAAATTAAGTCAGAATTAAATTACAAATGAATTTAATTCATTAAACCATTAATTATAACCAGTTTAAATAGCTAATTCATGTCAACCTATAGCATTAAACCGCTACACTCTCTTTACTAGGTCGACCATTTTTAAAGGCTTCACGAGGTTTTAATCCTAGTAATTCAAACATTTGCATATCTTCATTAAAAGAAGGATTGGGGGTTGTAAGTAGCTTATCGCCTGCAAATATAGAATTTGCACCAGCCATAAAACAAAAGGCCTGATCAGTCATGCTCATTTCTGTTCTTCCTGCAGATAAACGTACCACTGTTTTTGGCATTATAATTCTTGCAGTTGCAATCATTCTAACCATCTCCCAAACAGAAACTCTGGGTTGATCTGCCAATGGTGTACCTTTAACAGGAACAAGTGCATTCACAGGTACAGATTCCGGGTGCTTTGACATTGTTGACAATGTTTTAAGCATAGAGATTCTATCTTCAACCGATTCTCCTAAACCTATAATTCCACCACTGCAAACTGTAAGTTTAGCTTTCCGGACGTTATCAATAGTATTTAAACGGTCATCATAAGTGCGCGTAGTAATAATTCGTTTATAATCTTCTTCTGAAGTATCTAAATTATGATTGTAAGCATATAGACCTGCATCAGCTAATCGTTGTGCCTGCGATTCTGTAAGCATGCCAAGGGTGCAACATACCTCCATGTCAAGTGCATTTACCGAACTAACCATTTCAATTACTTTGTCAAAATCTCGGTTATCTCTTACTTCACGCCATGCAGCTCCCATACATAGGCGCGAAGCGCCTGCATTTTTAGCATTTTTAGCTGCATCGGTTACTTGTTCAACAGACATTAAAGCCTGAACTTCTAGATCGGTATGATATCTTGCTGCTTGAGGGCAATATGAACAATCTTCTGGACAACCCCCTGTTTTTATGGAAAGTAGACTGCTTATTTGAACTTCAGAGTAGTCTTTGTTTTCTCTGTGTATTGTTGCTGCGCGATAAACCAAATCCAATAATGGACTATGATATATTACTGCTATTTCTTCTTTGGTCCAGTTGGTTCTGATCTCAGTCATAGAATTATTCCGTTATTTAAAACGATAAGCAAATTTAAAATAAAATAGTTAGGCTGAAAATCAAGATTCAATAAATTATAAGATAAGGTTACTCGCTAAACCTAATAACAACAAGAATCCAAATACGTCGGTAAACGTGGTTATAATTATCGATGATGCTATTGCTGGGTCAATTCCTATTCTTTTAAGAACCAATGGAATAGCTGAGCCGGCAATCCCTGCAATGATCAGATTACCGGTCATAGCTATAAAAATAACAAGTCCAAGCATTGGATTCTGATCATAAATTAAGGCAAATAAAAATACGATACAGCCAATTGTAGCACCATTAATCAATCCTACTGTAAATTCTTTCAATACTGTTCTGTATGCTTGATTATCAGAAAGGTCGTTCAATGATATACGCCTTACTGTTACTGCGAGGGCTTGTGTAGCTGCATTTCCTCCCATACCAGCAATCATAACCATATAGCCTGCAAGTACTCCCATACTGGCTATTGTACTGTCAAAATTACGAATAATGGATGCTGCTAAAAATGCTGTTCCTAGGTTTAAAACCAGCCACGGCAATCTACTTTTAACAGCTTCCTTCCAGTTTCCAGCTAGTTCTTCATCTTCTGATACTCCTGAAATCTTTAAAATATCTTCGGTATTTTCTTCTTCCATAACATCGATCACATCATCAAATGTTATTCGCCCTAAAAGATGCATATCATCATCAACTACCGGTATGCTGGTAAGATTATATTGGGAAATTAATTTAGCTACTTCTTCTTGATCAGTATCTGCCTTCACGTAAACAAAATCAGATTTGATTAGTTCTTTGATTCTGACATTATTACGGGCTTTAATAATATCTTTTAATGATACTATGCCCAATAATATATTCTGATCATTAATTACATTAATCGTATAAAATTCCTCCATCTCTTCAGATTGGTGGATAATTTCTTCTAAAGCTTCTTTTTTATTTAAATACTCATTGATTTTAATCACCTGAGTATTCATCAATCCACCGGCACTATCTTCCTCGTATTTTAATAAAGAACGAATATTGGAAGCATCTTCTTCATCCAGTTCCTTTAAAATTTCTTGTTGTTGTTCTTCTGGTAACTGGCTTATAATATCAGTGGCGTCATCATAATCTAGTTCTTCAACTATTTCTGAACGTCTTTCAGGAAGTAGATTTTCAAGAAGTTTTTCTGGATGGAATTCGGAATCCATCTCTGCTATGATTTCAGATGCCTGCTCAGCAGTTAAAATACTTATTATTCTTTCTCTTGATTCTTGAGATAAACTTTCAAAAAGAATTGCAATTTCTGATGGGTGATATTCAGAAATAAGTGCTCTTAAAGCAGTATCATCCTCTTCAAGGGCACGTTTGATCTTTAATAGATCTGATTTATCTAGCTCAAAAGATTGCATTTGATAAAAATAGCAAATTGAGATGAGAAATGATTGATTTTTGTCTTCTGCTGTTTAATTAATTGTATAAAATGCTCTATGAAAAATGATTTTATGTCAGTTTTTATAGAGCCATCCTTTACGCCAAAAGTAGATCATTTGAAGTAGTGCAATGATTACCATACCTCCTATTGTATACAGATACCCATTTTCATAATAGAGTTCGGGCATATTATTTTTTAATATTTTACCTGTCTTTGGATCCTGAATGGCGAAATTCATTCCGTAAACTCCGGCAATAAATGTGAGTGGAATAAAAATGGAAGATATAATTGTAAGTACTTTCATGATTTCATTCATTCGCTGACTAATTAGCGATAAATTCATATCAATAAGACTGGTTGTGAGATCTTTATAATTTTCAATAAGATCTATGATCTGCATGGTATGATCATAAGTATCCTTGAAATAGGCTCTGGAGGTTGTATTAATAAGTTTAGATTCACTACGAATGATATCATTGATCTTATCACGTTCTGGCCATGCAGCCCTGCGTATACTGATCATTTCTCTTTTAATATTCTGAGTCTGAAACATTAGCGATTTATTTGCCCTACGATATAATAGCTCTTCTATTGTTTCAAGTTCATCTCCAAGTTTATAGATGAGTGCAAAATAATTATCCAGAATAAGATCAGTTAGCGCATACAATAGATAAGAAGATCCTGAACTCCTGATATTTCCTTTTCCACCATTAAGTCTGTTTATAACAGGTAAAAAATTATCGGAATAGTTTTCCTGAAAGCTGATTAATAGTTTTTGAAAAAGTATAAATGAAACTTGTTCGTTTTCTATTTCAAGCTGTTTATCAACATAGAGCATTCTACTGACGGCAAATAAATAATCTTCGTATTCATCTAATTTAGGTCGCTGCCTGCAATCGGCAATGTCTTCAATTACGAGTTTATTTATATTGAACTTTTTTTCAAGGAAGGTTAAGAGGTTAGCATCACCAATACCCTTGATCTCTATCCAACTATAATGATCTTTATAGGTATCGATTTGAGTTTCCAATTCATCCAGACTATTTATTTTTTGAGAATAAAACTTTTCAGAATTATAGGAATAAACCGTTATCTGAGGCTTTAAGGCATCTTCATACAATTGAATGGAACCAGGACTAGTACCTGGAACAGGAATATATTTTTTTGTTTTTAACCTTATTCGTCTAATTTTCGACATTCTATAGATATTTTAAACTTTGAGGCCCTTGATTAAACAATAGATCAACTATACTCAAATTAGGAAAAAAGCTATTACGTTCTTCAAAAACCTGGAAATAAGTTTTGAATTGTTCCGGTGAATGATGCTTAGGATGTATAGAATCTCTATAATCGGCAAGATCCAGATAGTTTTTTTCAAAACTATCTGTGTATTTAATTTGACTAGTAATCTTGAGTAATTTTAATAATAATCTGGTTAGTTCTTCATTATAGTCAAACAGAAAATTCCATTGTTTTTCATAAAACAAATTAAAATCATCTTCATAATACTCAAAGTACGCAGAACTTCTATAGGATGTTTGTAAACTCATTAAGTGCATACGCTGCCATTTAAAATCATAACTGATTCTAACATCTTTCATTTTAGTATGTGATTTAGAACCTTTTATCACTGGTACGGTCAGATCCAGTTTTCCGTTTGGAGAATGAATTGTTGCACGGTTTCGATAACTTTGCTTTTGAAAGTTTTCAGCATTTTCGAAAAGAATATTTTCTTTATGAAGCAATATTTTGCTAAAATATTCGACTGGAGGAAGATAAAATAAAGGGAATACTGCGCCTTTTTCCATCGTATAAGTTAAGTTTGTGTAAAGATGCAGAAATTAAGTATTTAACACACATCTAGCAAAAATGTTCATTGTAAATTTTCTTCTTATATCGTTTAGCTCAAATATCAGATGAATCTAGTTTTTTTCAAGATCATTTCAGTTTTACTTTACTTCATTTCATTGCTGCCATTTCGGATACTTTATCTGTTTTCAGACATTTTGTATTTTTTATTGTTTTACGTAGTTAAATACAGGAGAAAAGTTGTAGAGCTAAATCTTAAGAATTCTTTTCCTGAAAAATCTGTGGCTGATCGATTGGATATTGAAAAACGTTTCTACAAACATCTATCTGACCTTATATTCGAGTCAATCAAGACCCTATCAATTAGTCCAAAATCATTGAAAAAACGCTTTGTTTTCTCAAATTTAAACGAGCTAACAACGTATTTGGAACAAGGAAAATCAGTAATTGCGGTTTCTGGTCACTATGGAAATTGGGAATGGGGACCTTTAGCAGCTGCTTATGAGCTAAAGGAAAAGGTGCTTGTTGTATATAAACCATTAAGCGATAAGAGATTTGGTAATCTGATTAATGCAATGAGAAGCCGATTTGGAGCCATATTGGTTCCAATGAAACATACTCTGCGTAAACTAATTGAATATAATGAGCAACCTCATGTATTGGTTCTTGTAGGTGATCAAACTCCACCTCGAGAAGAATCTCAGTATTTTATAAAATTCCTTAATCAGCCTACGGCAATTTTTTTGGGGGTAGAAAAAATTGCCGTTAGAACAAATAAACCTGTTATTTATTTTAGTATAAATAAAATTAAAAGAGGTTATTATGAATGTATAATTAAACTATTAGTTGAAGTACCTAATCAATCAAAAGAATTTGAAATAACGAATATTCATACCCAGGAGCTTGAAAATATAATTCGAAAAAATCCAGAATATTGGTTATGGTCACATAAAAGATGGAAATTTAGTCCGGATAATTTAAAAGCTCATCATGACTGAACTTCCTAGAGTAGCTGTAGTAATCCTAAATTGGAATGGACTAGATTTTTTAAGAAGGTTCCTTCCATCTGTATGCGCTAGTACTTATTCCAATTTAGATATTATTGTTGGCGACAATGCCTCAAATGATAATTCTGTTTCCTTTATTCGTGAAAATTATCCGCAGATCAAAATTAGAATCAATGATCAGAATTATGGATTTGCAGGAGGCTATAATAGAGTACTGAGTGAACTGGATCATGATTATTATGTTTTGCTTAATTCTGATGTGGAAGTAGAACCGGGTTGGATTGAACCGGTAATTCAATTGATGGAGAAAGATATTTCAATTGCAGCGGCGCAGCCCAAAATATTATCTCATTCAAATAAGAAGCTATTTGAATATGCTGGTGCTGCCGGAGGCTTTCTGGATATTTTTGGTTACCCATTCTGTAGGGGTAGAATATTTGATTCGGTTGAAGTTGACAATGGGCAATATGATACGAGTTCAGAAATATTTTGGGCTTCTGGTGCGGCTTTTTTTATAAAAAGGTCGAAATGGCTCGAAATGAAAGGATTAGATGAAGATTTTTTTGCACATATGGAAGAAATAGATCTTTGCTGGCGATTAAAGAATTCTAATTATAAGATCATGTATTGCGCTGAATCAACAGTTTTTCATGTAGGTGCAGGAACACTCCATGCCGAAAGCCCATTTAAAACTTATCTCAATTTTAGAAACAATCTGGTATTACTTCAGAAAAACCTTCCTACAGCAAGGGCTTTTGTGATTATTTTTTTAAGATTTTGGCTAGATCTTCTTTCTTTATTGAAATATTTAATGGATGCAAAGCCTAAAAATGCTTGGGCAATCAGTAAGGCTCATGTTTATTTCATTCGAAATCTATTCAGAAATAGTGCAAAATCAAGATTAATTCCTAAAAATATCGTTAATAAAAATGGATTATATTCAAGTAGTATAGTTTGGGATTACTTTGTCAGCAATAAGAAAACCTTTACTAGTTTAAAGAAAACTTTCTAGTGCTAGTCTATAGCCATTCAATCCGAATCCTGTTAATACGCCTTTACAATTTTTCCCGGTAAGAGAAACATGTCTGTATTCTTCTCTGGAGTAAATATTAGATATATGTACTTCAACCACAGGTGTTTTAATACCCGCAATTGCATCTGATATTGCAACCGAAGTATGCGTATAAGCTCCTGCATTTAAAATTATACCATCATATGAAAAGCCAACTTCATGCAACTTATTTATGATCTCTCCTTCTACATTACTCTGGAAATAATCAAGCTCAATGATGCTATATTTTGATCGCAGTTCTTCAAAATATGTTTCAAAACTACTATCCCCGTAAATGGATTTTTCTCTTACGCCAAGTAAGTTTAAATTTGGGCCGTTAATTATCTGTATTTTCATGGATCGTTATTCTTAAAGATTAATCAAACTTAAAAAATATTTTGGATTGGCAATCAGGACTTACTGGCTTTAAATCATATTTAAGATTGGAGCGCTCTTTATCTGCAAATACTGTAGAGGCGTATCTGCATGATGTTGAAAAGTTACATCAGTTTTTTATTAATAAGTCTGAAAAAAAGGAGCTAAAAACTATTACAAATAATGATTTAAAAGATTTCTTGGTTTGGGTAAATGAACTAGGTATGCTCCCTCCCACTCAGGCAAGAGTTTTATCAGGATTAAAGGCATTTTTTAAGTATTTAGTGCTTGAAAATTTGATGCCTATTGATCCCTCAGCACTCCTTGAAAGTCCTAAAACAAGCAGAAAATTACCTGACACCTTGAATATTTTGGAGATTAACAGCATGATCGATGCTGTAGACCTTTCAAGGCCAGAAGGCATTAGAAATAAGGCCATGCTTGAAATCTTATATGGATGTGGATTGAGGGTTTCTGAACTTACCGGATTAAAAATATCTAATCTTTATTTAGACATAGATTTTATAAAGATTCTGGGTAAAGGAAATAAAGAGCGCTTAGTGCCTATTGGTTCTGATGCAATCAAATTCCTGCGTTTATTCATGAATGAAATTCGGGTTCATATAGCAGTTAAGCCTGGTAAAGAAGATTTTGTATTTCTAAATAATAGAGGCAATCCAATTTCAAGAGTGATGGTTTTTCTAATCATAAAAGATCTTGCAGTGAAGGCAGGGATCAAAAAGAATATTAGTCCGCATACCTTCAGACATTCATTTGCCACTCATTTAATTGAGGGCGGAGCCGATTTGAGGGCTGTTCAGGAAATGCTGGGTCATGAAAGTATTACTACCACAGAGATTTATACTCATTTAGACCGTGATTATTTAAGAGAAACAATTATACAATTTCATCCAAGAAGTTAATTTATTGTTCTTCTCTGAAAAAAACTTTATAGTAATTCATTGATTTACCCTCATCGAATCCCTTTTCTATCAAATCTTTATTTCCGTGGATATAGATATGAAAGTTTTTGTCAAGTTTTAAAATGCTTTTAAAAACTTTGGCCTGTTTTTTTACGGCAGCACCTGAAATGTCAAATGGTTGATCAAGTTCTGCATCGAACTCGTCATTATATTGGCGGCTAAAATTTTTAAAAGATTCTATTGCCTTTGGATTTCCAATAACCTCTTCAGAAAATTCATTCAAGTCAAAACTTTCCTTTTCTTTGAAGTATTTCAATGATTTATTCAAGAGATCTATTTTATCTGCTTTAGATATTTCAAAGTCATCATCTATTTTGTTGGTTATAAAATCCTTACAAACTCCAAGTGTAGTGCTTGTTTTATTAAAATTGTCATTTCTGATCTTTAATTGAAGAAATTCATCTTTCCAGTAGGCAGCATCTGTACGGTTTGTTTGATCAATAACAATCACTTTATAACCTTCATCTTTCTCCGTATTAAAGATCAAACAGCCTTTGTCAAGCTTAGTGATATTAATTGCATCCTCTTCATACGTAAGTGCAAAACCTCCATCCTCCAGATTTACCTTTAAATAACTTTCTTTGGTTTCTGATTTGAAAATTCCAATGGCATCAACTAATTCTCCTTCTAGCTGTATATCTCTGAATGAGGCAATATAAAGCTCTCCAGACTTAATTTTAGGATGATTGGAAATATTGAACAGGTGCTTGGTTATTTGTCCACTTAAGCTATGAAAAGCAGACTGGTCATCAAATATCATAGAACTGAAGTGAAACAGTTCGTTTAAGCTCCGGTCATCACTAGAATGTGTAAATCGAAATACTTCATAGGCTTTTTCAAAAGGCGACAAGAAATACTGCATTAACAATCGCCGTAAGGTTTCATCTTCAATACGAAGGGTATTTTCAGATAAACTATAAAACTCATTTAATGCTTTGTTCCCTACTCTATGAACAGAAACCTGTCCTAAAGTAGCTTCAAAATATGTAACCATAATTAAAATGCAATTGAAATATTTTTTTATAAACTTGTTGAATATTAGGATAAAATTGCCTTGATCATTCTGTCTTTTCCGCCCATATCCTGGCGCAACTCTATCTCTATAAAACCTTTCACTTTTAACAGATTTAATGTTTCCTGTCCAAATTTTTCATTTAGTTCAAGAAATAAAAAGCCATTTGTTTTTAAATGAACTTTTGCAAAATCAGCAATAGCACGATAAAATACAAGCGGATCTTGATTAGGAACAAACAAGGCGATATGAGGTTCATGATTAAGTACGTTATCCAGCATTTGATCTTTTTCAGATTCTGTTACATATGGTGGGTTACTCAAAATGATATCATATTTTGTATTGATCAATTCAAGATTTGTTGGGTTAAAAATATCGTCATGAATAAAATTTATCTCTATTTGATTTAAATCTGCATTTTGCCTGGCTGTATTTAAGGCAGCTTCAGAGATATCTATTGCTGTAATATCAGCCAAAGGAATATATTTTTTTATGGATATTGGAATACAACCACTACCCGTACCAATATCAAGTAGTTTTAAAACCTCTGTTTCACCATTTATTATCCTACTTGTGATTAAGGCCCAATCTACTAATTCTTCGGTCTCAGGTCTGGGAATTAGGACACTTGGATTTACTTTAAATGTCAAGTCGTAAAACTCTGTCTCACCCAAAATATATTGAAGTGGTATGCCCTGAATCAGTTGCGTATGGATTTTAAACAATTGCTCGGTATCATCAGCGTTAATCTCCTCGTGTTTTATACTTAAATATTTTGCTCTTTCCAACTTGCATACAAAACTGATGCTTAGCCATGAAAGGCTTCTTGCTTCTTCAGATCCATAAATAGTGGATAACCCATCAATAAATTTTCTTTCTGCTTCAATGAAAGTCATGAGGCAAAGTAAACCAATTAGCTTGAAAATACCACAGATTTCAAAATTTCTATTAAATGAATAAATAATTTAAAAGCAAGACATAATTGCACTATTGATAGCTATTTTTGCCTTATGGTTCAACACCAATTTTATTTAGATCGTTGTATTGAATTAGCCAAACTGGGTGCAGGTTCAGTGAGTCCTAATCCGATGGTAGGTGCTGTGATAGTTTGTGATGATCAAATTATTGGAGAAGGATACCATATGGCTTATGGGCATGCACATGCTGAGGTAAACGCAATAAAGAATGTATTTGAAAATAATACCAATGCTAAGGAACTACTCAAACGGTCAACCATTTATGTAAATCTGGAACCCTGTTCACATTTCGGAAAAACACCTCCCTGTGCGGATCTGATTATTTCAAATGAAATTCCTTCAGTTGTTATCGGTTGTCGTGATCCCTTTGATCAAATAAACGGAAAAGGAATTGAAAAGTTAAAGAACGCAGGAATTGAAATCATAGAACATATATTGACAGATAAGTGTCTTGATCTAAATAAGCGTTTTTTTACGCGAATACAAAAGCAGAGACCTTACATTATTTTGAAATGGGCACAAACAAGCAATGGATACTTTGCCCCTTTAGATGGATCAAAAAAATGGATCAGCTCTAATGAGGCTAAACAAATGGTTCATCGTTGGAGATCTGAAGAAGATGCTGTATTAGTTGGAAAAAATACAGCACTTACAGATGATCCGATTTTGAATGTTCGCGAATGGTTTGGCAGGAATCCTGTGAGAATTGTTATTGACCGTACACTCGAATTGTCTAAAAACCTAAACATTTTTGACCAGACTCAGGATACCATCATTTTTAATTCTATTAAAACAGAAATCGATGGTCGGGTTAAATACCTGGAACTTGAAAATTTCGATACTTTACTTCCTCAACTTATTGCCTATCAATTGTATTTGATGGATATTCAATCAATTATAGTTGAAGGCGGAAGCAAAACACTTAATTTATTCTTAGAATCAGGTTTATGGGATGAAGCCAGAGTATTTATATCACCTAGAAACTGGGATAATGGTATCTTAGCTCCTGAATTGAAGGCCAATCCGGATGAAGTACAAAAAGTAGGTCCTGATATTTTAAAAATTTGGTATAACATACCCTGAAATGATATTTATACTTATAAGTGTTTGTTTTAGTGTTTTAGTTTCTGTGTTGCTAAAATTAGCTAAGCGATACGATATAGATAATAGACAGGCAATTGCTTGGAATTACACCATTGCAGGGTTACTAACCTGGTTGATCTACAAACCTGAAATACCTTCAATGAATGAAAGTATCTATCCTGTTTATTTTATTTTAGGATTTCTACTACCCTCGCTCTTTGTAATTCTTGGTTTATCAATCAGATATACTGGAATCGTTAAAACAGATATTGCACAAAGGTTATCACTATTTATTCCGGTTATTGCTTCGTTTCTATTATTTTATGAAGAACAATCAACACTAAAAATTATTGGTATTTCCATAGCATTTTTGGCTATTATTTTTTCTATTCCATGGCAAAAAGAGATTAATGCTAAAAAAAGCTTTTGGATATATCCTGTTCTCGTTTTTATTGGGATGGGGATAATTGACACTTTATTCAAGCAAATAGCTAAGACAACGACTATTGCATTTACCTCCTCGTTGCTGGTCGTTTTCATGATTGCTTTTGTAGTATCATTTTCCTATCTGCTCTATTTGTATCTATTCAAGAATATAAAATTTACTTTAATAAATATGGCTTGTGGATGGATATTGGGAATCGCCAATTTTGGAAATATCCTTTTTTACATGAAAGCCCATCAGGATTTAGCCAAACAACCATCTCTAGTATTTTCAACAATGAATATTGGTGTTATTCTCTTAGGATCAGCTGTTGGAGTATTCATCTTTCGTGAAAAACTTAGTCGTCTTAATTATGTCGGAATTTTACTGGCCATAATCTCTATATTATTCTTGTATTATGCTCAATAAGAATTATGTTGTTTGACGATACATTTAAAACGATTTCAAAGCCATCTGAAGGAATATTCAGAGATAAAGGAAGCCGTTTTTATGCCTATTTGTATCCAATTCAATCAGATGCTGAGATCAAAAATATTATTGCCGAATTAAAGTCCATTCATCCTAAGGCAAGCCATCATTGCTGGGCCATACGCTTAGGTCTAGATCGTTCAATATTCCGTCTTAATGACGATGGCGAACCTTCAGGAACAGCTGGAAGGCCAATTTTGAATACCTTATTATCAGTTGACTTGACCAATGTTATTGCGGTAGTAGTCAGGTATTTTGGAGGTACTCTATTAGGAATTCCAGGATTGATAAATGCCTATAAAACGGCAACTATTGAAGCTATTCAGGCCTCTGAGATCATTGTAAAAACTGTAGATTTAGTATTCAAAATTGAGTTCAGTCATTCGGTAATGAATGAAGTTATGAAAGTGGTAAAAGAAGAAAATATAAAAATTTTTAATCAAATTTTTGATCTCAATTGTACGTTTAACATCGAAATAAGGCAATCCCAAGTCAATAATGTTATCGATAGGTTAGAAAAAATTGATGGATTAAAGTGGAAAGCTTAAGCTATTTCTAACTACTTTGCTAGAACTACTAATACTTTAAATTTGAAATAAATCAATTCCATAACGAATGAATGAGATATCAATTACCGACTTAATATTAAATCAAGATGGTAGTATTTATCATCTTAATTTATTGCCAGAAGATATTGCTGATACAGTAATAACTGTTGGGGATCCTGATCGCGTATCTGAAGTAAGTCAGTATTTTGATCGTATTGAGCTCAAAAAGGGTAAACGTGAATTCATTACGCATACAGGTTATCTTGGGTCAAAACGATTAACTGTGCTTTCAACAGGTATTGGTACAGATAATATTGATATCGTACTTAATGAACTTGATGCTCTTGTTAATATTGATTTTAAGACTAGAAAGCTTAATGATGAGTTAAAGAGTCTGGATATTATACGTATTGGTACTTCGGGAGCTGTTCAAGAAGATATACCAATAGATAGTATTATGGTATCTGAATATGGTTTAGGATTAGATTCCTTGATACACTATTATGTTCATAAGCTTTCTGAAGATGAACGATTAATGCAGAACGCTTTCATGACTCATTTTAATAGTTTAAAAGGTATTTCACCTTATATCTCTTCAGCTGATCATGGTTTATTGAAAACAATAGGTAAAGATCTTATAAAAGGTATAACTCTTACTGCTCCCGGATTTTACTCTCCACAAGGACGGGAGATACGCGCAAAAGCTTTATTCCCTGATCTATTACAGCTATTTAGTTCATTCTCTTTTGAAAGACATAGAATTACAAATTTGGAGATGGAAAGTGCCGGAATATATTCCTTATCAAAAGCTTTAGGCCATAAAGCGATATCTATTAATGCGATATTAGCAAATAGAGTTAACAATGAATTTTCATCCAATTCAGCGAAAATAATTGACGGAGCTATTCAATTGGTATTATCTAGGCTTTAATATTAATTTTCATAAGGCTCTGATCAACTGATGAAATTTTACTATCGCTTTTAATTTTTTATCATCCAGAATAAAGTCCACTTTTTTCATCAGATAATTATCCAGATCAAAATTTTCTACTTTGTTGAGATTTTTTAAAACCTCTTCTATTTGATCAAGACCTTGTTTTAAGGCTTCATTAAATGATATCTTAAAGGTTTCAGAGATAGGTTTATTAGATGCCCAAACGGCAAAAGCAAAAGGTAAACCAGTAAAATTTAACCATTCTTGGGCAAGATCATAAGGATATTGAAATTTTTCTTTCTTTCCGAATGTTCTGTCGCCAATTTGAACGAATGCATCGGCTTGATCATGATCTACAAATTCAGGATTGATTTTCCAAAAATTCTTGAGCAGTACTTGAGCAAGATTATTAGAGGTTCGCGACTGTGGATCTAATTGGAGTGTTTTAATCTCTAAAATTGGTTTATTGCTGAAAATAAAAACAGAATCCACAGCGCCATTTGCTCCTATACAATAATTAGAAATAATCTGATAATCCTTAATTTGAAGTAATGCGGAAACAGGAACAAGACCTATATCTACTTTATTTTCAATTAGTTTACTTGCACAATCTGAAGGAATATCTAAGCTCAATTCTATTTGATCCAGAATACCTGAATGCATTAATCCATATACGAATGGCTTGGAATTGGTATAGGAAACGGCAGATACTTTTATCTTATTCAAAACTGATTTGATGGGTATTCTAAATGGTTAGTATTGTTAAAATCAAGGATATGAAATTCTTTTCCATCAAATCCAATTTTATAAAGTGTTGTGTTTGAGTGAGGAAATGTATCCATTTCGGTAAGTGGTTGATTGGTTAATAGACAAAGAAATATACGCATGGCACGCCCATGCATACAGATCAATATATTTTTGTCATTATTTTCTTTAGTTAATTTCTCCAGTACCATTAACTGACGTTCTTTAACCTCTAATGGGCTTTCGCCATGCTCAAATTTGTGATGCAGTTGACCAGCTCGCCAGTTAAGTGTGATATTATCGAAATCTGATCTAATTTGTTCAGTACTTTCCTGACCTTCATGTATACCCCACCCTAATTCATCTAAACCAGGATATTGGGTCCATGGTATAGTACTTTCAATAAATTTTTGAACTGTTTGATGCGTCCTTTTTAAACTGGAAGTATAGATTCTATCAAATGGAATATGTTTGTAGGCTTTGTAAAATGAATCGGCCTGATTTCTACCCTTATCATTTAATTCAGAATCCATTCCACGACCCTGTACAATGCCGAGCTTGTTCAGTTCTGTTTCACCATGCCTGATTATATAGATTGTTTTCTTCAATTGATCACAGGTAATTGATAATATTTAGGCTTTTCCACTTCCGGAAATTGATACTCATTATAATCAGTTATCACGTTATACATGGTATCACGCTCAATCGGATGTCGCCCAATTTGTTTAATTAGTTCTACTAATTCCTGTGTACTCATTGCAGGATGCTGTTCTTCAGCTCCAGCCATTGAATAGATCTTTGTAGTATCATCTAAGGTGCCATCAATGTCATCTACACCAAAATTGAGTGATAATTGTGCTGTGCTACGACTAATCATTGCCCAATAAGCTTTGATATGGTCAAAGTTATCCAGATATATTCTAGAAATTGCATAATTCCTAAGATCTTCGATTACCGAAACTTCAGGTATATGTGCCATTTGATTGTCTTGATTTCTGAATTTAAGAGGAATAAATGTTTGAAAACCTCCTGTTTTATCTTGTAATTTCCTTAATTGATCTAGATGATCAACGCGATGTTTAAATTCTTCAATATGGCCATATAGCATAGTAGCATTTGATCTCATACCTAATTTATGCCATTCTTCATGTATTTGAAGCCATTGCTCTCCAGTACATTTATCTTTTGCAATTATTTCTCTGATTTCAGGAGCAAAAATCTCAGCTCCACCACCAGGTATAGAGTTAAGACCCGCTTCTTTCATTAATTGCATTCCAGTTGCATAATCAATCTTAGCTTTTTTAAATATATAATGATATTCAACAGGTGTTAGGGCTTTTACATGAAGTTCAGGTCTGTGTTTATGAATAGCAGTAAACAGTTCTGAGTAAAATTTCAAATCATACTGAGGTAAAACTCCCCCCACAAGGTGTACTTCTGTTACAGGCTGATTATCGTATTTTTTTACGATATCTAGCATTTCTTCCATCGTATACTCCCACCCTTGAGATTTTTCTTTAATCAAGACTGAATATGAGCAGAATTTACAATCATAGATACATAAATTGGTAGGTTCAATGTGAAAATTTCTATTAAAATAAGTTTTGTCGCCGTGTCGCTTTTCTCGAATATAATTTGCAAGCACACCCAAATACCCCAATTCGGCATTTTCATAAAGTATGATACCTTCATCAGTAGAAATACGTTGATTTGATCTAACCTTTTCTGCGATATTCTTAAGTTCTGCAGAAAGATTTGAATCCTGTATGATCAGGTCTAGGTTTGTTTCAGCTTTCATTATAATATTTGCACAAAAGTACAATATTGTAGATCATTCAATATCATTTGCTTGTAAAAGCATATTTTTATATTTAATATATTGCCGAGGCATTCATTTGTAATAAATTGGTAAAATCAGCAATCCTTTTTTATTCTTTATTTAACTTGGTACCATAAAAGAGAATATAATATTTTAATACATTGAACATGAAGATTGAGACTATCGCTATTCACGCTGGTAATACAATAGATGAGTATAACAAAGCTGCAATCCAGCCCATTACCTTATCAACTACTTTTGAACGTGGTGAGGATGGTGGATATCCCGGAGGATTTGTTTACTCAAGAGCTGATAATCCAAACAGAAAATCTCTGGAAAATGTAATTGCAAAATTAGAAGGCGCTGATGAAGCTGCAGCTTTTTCATCAGGAAATGCTGCAGGTGGGGCTGTATTTCAGGCTTTAGGACCTGGTGTACATTTAATTGCCCCTGATGATATGTATCACGGACTTCGTAATCAATTATTGCAGGTATTTTCTGGAATTATTGATGTAGATTTTGTTGATCTATCAAATTTAACAGCAATAAAAAATGCAATTAAACCTACAACAAAGTTAATCTGGATTGAAACACCTTCAAATCCTTTATTAAAAGTTTGTGATATTACAGCGATTACTGACCTTGCAAAAAATCAAGGCATTATGGTGGTTTGCGATAATACTTTTAGCACTCCAATGCTTCAAAGACCTCTGGATTTAGGTTGTGATTTAGTTATGCATTCTACAACCAAATATCTCGGCGGACATAGTGACGTGATTGGGGGTGCTTTAGCTACTAAAGAAAATAATGATTTCTGGAAAAAGATAAAAAGTGTACAGGTTCTTTCAGGCGCTGTTCCTGCCCCATTTGATTGCTATTTGACTGTTAGAGGAATTAAAACATTACCTTATAGAATGAAGGCACATAATGAGAATGCTGTTATTTTGGCTAATTTTCTTGATTCACATGAACTGGTTGAAAAGGTTTACTATCCTGGATTAATGAATCACCCTGGTCATGAGATCGCAAAAAAACAAATGAAGGGATTTGGTGCTATGTTATCTTTTCTGGTAAAGGGTGGATCTGATGAAGCCCGTAAAGTTGTTAACTCTGTTAAATTATTTATTCAGGCAACAAGTTTAGGAGGAGTTGAAAGTTTAATTGAGCACAGAGCTTCTGTTGAAGGACCAGATACTAAAACGCCTCATAATTTAATTCGGGTTTCTGTTGGATTGGAGAATTCAGAGGATCTTATTGAAGATTTAAACCAGGCATTAAATCAAATAATTAAAAAATAATTAACTGTAAATCAACAGATTACATTTAGAATAAAAATTAAATTTGGTTTCAATGCCAACATCCCTATATATTTGAAATATTATTTGGTAGCAATACCAATCTGTCTTCAATAAAATTGCTTTATTGATTTATACAGAAGTGGCGAGAGATCAGGCTCTATGACCCACTGACAACCCCCCGATCGGTTTCGGGGAAGGTGCCAATTCCTGTCCCGAAAGGGAAACTATAAATACATATTGAAATGAAAAAACAAAAAATTGCAGTTTCTGTATTTCCCCAAGCGGAAATAAAAACCAAATTCCAAATCCTTTCTTGGTCATCATCTACATTCAATTGTTGTATGTGTATGCCTTGTTGTTGTTTTTAAGTGTTTATTCAAGATAATTCTTGAATTCATTTTAAACAATACCCTGATGAGTTACTCTCAATTTCTATTCTTTTAAACATTTATCAAAAAAATATCTAACAACGTATTATTATGTCAACAGAAAACTTAAAATTTGAAACATTACAATTACATGCCGGACAGGAAGTAGATCCAACAACAGGTTCCAGAGCAGTACCAATTTATCAAACTACCTCTTACGTGTTTAAAAGTTCTGAGCATGGAGCCAACCTTTTTGCGCTGAAAGAGTTCGGTAATATTTATACACGCTTAATGAATCCTACCACTGATGTGTTTGAGAAACGGATTGCTGCTCTTGAAGGCGGTGTAGCTGCTCTGGCAGTTTCATCTGGACAAGCTGCTCAATTTATTGCATTAAACAATATTCTGCAGGCTGGCGATAATTTTGTGACTTCATCATATTTATATGGAGGTTCATACAATCAATTTAAAGTAGCATTCAAGCGACTTGGTATTGAGGCTCGTTTTGCAAAAGGTGACGATTCGCAAAGCATTGAATCACTGATCAATGAAAAAACTAAAGCGATATATGTTGAAACAATTGGTAATCCAAGCTTTAGTATTCCTGATTTCGAGAAAATCTCAGAAGTTGCTAAAAAGCATGACTTGCCTCTGATTGTTGATAATACTTTTGGTGCAGCAGGTTATCTGTTCCGTCCATTAGAACATGGTGCAAATGTTGTAGTTCAATCTGCCACAAAATGGATTGGTGGTCATGGAACTAGTATTGGTGGTGTGATTGTTGATGGCGGAAATTATAATTGGGGAAATGGTAAATTTTCTCAATTTACCGAGCCATCTGAAGGTTATCATGGATTGGTTTTTAATAGTGTTTTTGGAATTGGTGGCCCTTTTGGAAATATTCAGTTCATCATCCGCGCACGTGTTGAAGGATTACGTGATTTTGGACCTTCTCAATCACCATTTAATTCATTCCTTTTATTACAGGGAATAGAAACCTTATCACTTCGAGTTCAGCGCCATGTTGATAATGCTTTAGAACTTGCAAAATGGCTTGAAAGTCATCCACAGGTTGATAAGGTTGTTTATCCTGGATTAAGCAGTAGCCCTAATCACGCTCTGGCTAAGAAATATTTGAAAAATGGATTTGGAGCTGTTCTTTCTTTTGAAATCAAAGGCGGGAAAGATGCAGCAATTAAGTTTGTAGATAATTTGAAACTAATCAGTCATCTGGCAAACGTAGGCGATACTAAAACATTAATTATTCAGCCAAGCGCTACTACTCACCAACAATTAAGTGATGCCGAGCAAATTGCTGCTGGTGTTAATCCAGCATCCTTAAGAGTATCGGTTGGTATAGAGCATATTGATGATATTAAGGCAGATCTTGAACAAGCATTTGCTTCTGTAAAATAATTAATTTATTGATTAATCCTGCCGGAATAACTATTCCTGCAGGATTTATACATACCATGAATACTGTAACTATTTATAAGCATACCAAGCCTTTTGATCTGGAGAGTGGTAAAAAGATCACAGATCTGGAGATAAAGTATCACACTTATGGCACCTTAAACACTAATAAGGATAATGTGATATGGGTATGTCACGCCCTAACTGCAAATTCGGATGTATTTGATTGGTGGAAAGGCCTTTTTGGCGATAATTGTCTGTTTAATCCAAAAGAGCATTTTATTGTTTGTGCGAATGTTTTGGGTTCTAATTATGGGACCACAAATCCTTTAAGCTTGAACAAAGCTACGGGCCTACCCTATTTTCTTTCCTTTCCTGATTTTACTGTTCGTGATCTTGCAAAATCTCATCAAATACTGGCAGATCATTTAGGATTGACTCAAATTGGATTGGTAATCGGTGGATCATTAGGAGGACAGCAGGCTATGGAATGGGCTATTTTGGAACCTAAAAGAATTAAAAAAATGGTTCTTATAGCTACAAATGCTCAGCATTCAGCCTGGGGAATTGCATTTAATGAAAGTCAGCGATTAGCAATCACTTCAGATCGTACATTTTATACTCAGACACCATCTGGAGGCAGTAATGGATTAAAGGTTGCCAGAAGTATTGCGCTTCTATCTTACAGAACCTATGGAACCTACGCTGCAACACAGTTGGATGAAAATAGCGATAAGATAAACGATTTCAAGGCAGCTTCTTATCAGAATTACCAGGGCGAGAAACTGGTGAATCGCTTCAATGCTTATAGTTATTGGTATTTGACCAAGGCAATGGACAGCCATCATGTTGGCAGAAAAAGACATTCAGTTGAAGATGCTTTAAAACAAATACAAGCCAAAACATTAGTGATCGGAATAGTGAATGACATTCTTTTTCCAATTGAAGAACAGCAGTTTTTAGCTAAAAGCATTCCTCATGCACGCTTTACTCAACTCAATTCTCTTTACGGTCATGATGGCTTTTTAATTGAAACAGAGATATTAACTGAACAAATTGGAAATTTTATAAAAAATGCAGATTCTGAAAATTCAGTAATCAGTTTGCACAAAATAGCATAGAATGAGTAAGAGATTAACCATAGGTTTATTTGGCTTTGGAGTTGTGGGTCAAGGATTACATGATATTATCAGCACCAAAGATCTTAATATAGAGATCAGAAAAATTGCAATAAAAAATCCGGAGAAAGTACGTAGCCTACCTGAAACATTATTTACAACTAACGCCGATGTCATATTAAATGACCCAGAGATTAATACAATTATTGAACTCATTAACGATGCTGATGCAGCCTATGAAATTGTTACCAGGGCTTTAAAAAGCGGCAAAAATGTAGTTTCTGCGAATAAAAAAATGATCGCTGAGCATTTGGATCATTTAGTTGAACTACAGCAAGAGTATGGTACTTCCTTGTTGTATGAAGGATCAGTATGTGGCAGTATTCCAATTATTAGAAATCTGGAGGAATATTATGATAATGAATTGCTGCATTCTATCAGTGGAATTTTTAATGGTTCATCGAATTTTATTCTTTCCAAGATTGCCAATGAAGGTTTGGAATATTCAGAAGCCTTAAAGCAAGCCCAGGATTTGGGATTTGCAGAAAAAGATCCTATTCTGGATGTAGGAGGATATGACCCTAAATATAAACTGATTATTGCCGCAGCTCATGCATATGGTTTATTTGTAAGTCCTGCAGACGTTTTAAATATTGGTATTCAGAATTTTTCAATTGCAGATCTAAAGTTTGCACAAGAGCATCAACTTAAAATAAAGCTTGTTCCTACAGCTAAAAAATTAGATGATAAGGAGCTAGCCATGTATGTTATTCCTAAGCTTGTTTCTAAAACTGATTTCCTGTATAATGTTGAAAATGAGTATAATGCAGTGTCAGTGAAAGCAGCCTTTGCAGATCAGCAATTATTTTATGGTAAGGGAGCCGGAGGCCATCCTACCGGTTCTGCTGTGCTTTCGGATGTGGCGGCATTGCGTTATGATTATCGATATGAATACAAGAAATTGAATCAGGATTCAAAATTGAAGCTTCAAAATGATCATGTTATCCCTGTATACATTCGTTACAATAATGAAGATCTGATTAATTCTATTCACTTTGAATTCATAGCTGAACAGCATAAAAGTATGGATCTTAACTATATTCTAGGAGGAATTAAGATCAGTGAATTGATTTTAAAGAAACAAAATATATTAGATGATGGTGCATTCTTAGCACAAGCAGGGGCACTTACCGAAAAATTTCAAGAACTCAATGAGCTAAGGTTATAAGGTTTGACTAAATTTATTCTAATGAAAGCTAAAAAAGAATACCTATCAATTTATTTAAAATTTTCAGGTAATTATTCTTTCTTTCTTAAATAAGGGTATATAGCCTTCTGCCATATTAGGTAGCCATTTTTATTCATGTGAAGTTTATCACTTAAAAAAATATCCTGCATAGGGCTACCATCATCCAGTAGCATTTTGTTGTAAACATCCACAAAACCAGTTCTTGGCCTTTTTTTAAGATATTTTCTAATTAATTCATTGGCTCTTACCATTTCAGGCATATACTTTGCGCGGCTAGGACTTGGTTTTATTGAGATAAATAGAATGTGAGCCCGGGGTATTTCTTTTCTTATCATAGCAAATAATGTACTGAAGCGTTTTAGAACAGTATCTGCATTCGTGTTTTGTGAAGTGGTAAAGTCATTTTCACCGCAATAAATAACCACCTGGGAAGGTTGATAAGGGTAAATTACATCCGGGGCATAGCGAATAACATCCGATAAACTTGAACCGCCAAACCCACGATTAATTATTTCATATTCGGGAAAGTAATTCTGTACATCTTTCCAATTAGTAAATGAAGAACTTCCGACAAATAAAATAGCACCCTTTTCTGGTGGATTGTTTTGATCCATCTTCTTGAAGGCCTCAATTTCCTTGAAAAAAGGAGGATTGGTCTGTGCAATTAACTTATTATTGAATAATTGTATGATTAACAAGGCCAGAATGAATACATTGATCCTTTTCATTGCAGGAATATTTAATTTAACTGATTAAGAATAAAAAAAAATTATATTTCTCTGTTAATGTCCCAGGCTTCAAGGTAATCAGCAACTTTGCGAACAAAAGATCCTCCTAAAGAACCATCAACCACCCGATGGTCATAGGTAAGAGATAAGAACATCATATGCCTGATGGCAATAACATCACCATATTCAGTTTCAATTACTGCTGGTTTCTTTTTTATGGCTCCTATAGCGAGTATAGCTACTTGCGGCTGATTAATAATCGGAGTTCCCATGACATTACCAAAAGTTCCAATATTGGTCAGGGTAAATGTTCCGCCCTGAGTTTCATCAGGTTTCAATTTTGACTGACGAGAACGAGTGGCAAGATCATTTACAGTTTTTGTTAATCCAAGTAGATTCAATTGATCTGCATTCTTGATTACCGGCACGATCAAATTTCCACTTGGAAGAGCTGCTGCCATACCAATATTAATATCCAGTTTTTTTATGATCTGAGTTCCATTTACTGAAATGTTAATCATAGGCAGATCTTTAATGGCTTTTGCAACCGCTTCAATAAAAATCGGTGTGAATGTGATCTTTTCTCCTTCCCTTTTTTCAAATCCACTCTTAACACGTTCTCTCCATTTCACCATATTGGTCACATCAGCTTCAACAAATGAAGTAACATGTGCAGAGGTTTGCTTGCTCATTAACATGTGATCGGCAATAAGCCTACGCATACGATCCATCTCAATAATTTCATCTCCTCCAGAAACTGAAGTAACAGGACTTGAAAGCTTTGAAGTTAAAGCTTCTGCTGGCTCTGAAATGCCTTTTTGACTTGGAAGTGTATAATTATCTTGTGTTTTATTTATTTTAATATGATCTAATACGTCTTGCTTGGTTACGCGACCTTCTGAACCAGTTCCATTAATGGAATTCAATTCTGAAAGGGAAATTCCTTCTTCGGCGGCCATGCTTTTTACCAATGGCGAATAAAAACGATCTGTAGTGTTAAAGTCGACAGATTTAGTTTTATCTAACGTAATTTCATCTTTTACTTCGGGAATATTGATGTTTTCTATTGATACATCAACAGGAATAATTTCCTCAACCCTTGTTTCTTCAGGTTCTTGTATAGAAATTTCAACTTGTGCTTCAGAATCAGTTTGAGTTTCAATTACAGCAACAACCGCACCAACCTGAACTACATCTTCTTCTTTATAAAGAAGCTTAATAAGCTTTCCAGCTACTGGCGAAGGCACTTCTGAATCAACTTTATCTGTAGCAATTTCCAAAACAGATTCATCAATTTCGATCAGATCACCAGCTTGCTTTACCCATTTTATAATGGTAGCCTCAGCAACACTTTCACCCATTTTGGGAAGCACTAATTCATATAAAGCCATTGTCGATTATTTTAAGAATTGGTAAACTCAGCGCAAAATTAAAAATTAAACTTAAGCCTGCTCCTCTTTTAGTAATTTAAAAAGCAAGGTCAGGGCACTGATTGCTGATCTTTCGATATTTTGGATCCTTTTATTTCCAAAAGTGAATTTTTTACTGATCGTTTTTGTTTTTCCAGATACAGCAATATAGACTGTACCGACTGGTTTTTCTGTACTTCCTCCACTTGGGCCAGCAATTCCACTTACTGATATTGAATAATCAGATTTATAGTTAGATTTAGCACCATTAGCCATTTCTATAACAGTTTCTTCACTTACAGCTCCAAAATTACTGAGTGTTTGTTCCGAAACACCTAGCATATCCATT
>CANKAT010000027.1 GCA_947479815.1 Sphingobacteriaceae bacterium | reverse complement strand
TTAGGGCGTCTTCATGCCTTATGGACATTAGAAGGTTTGGGAGAGCTTTCCTCCCAGCTAATACAAATTGCACTAAAAGATGAAATTGCAGGGGTACGCACAAACGCTATCAAACTTGCTGAATTACATTTATCAAAATCACCTGAATTAGCTAAAGTACTTCTTAGCCTTCAAAAAGATAGTGATGCAAAAGTGAGATTTCAATTATTATTAACACTAGGATACCTAAATAGCAGTGAGGCAGCCCGTGTTAGAAATGAAATTTTATTCAAAGATGTAACAGATAAGTGGGTACAAATTGCTGCTTTATCTGCTCCCCCATCCCAAATAGCCCCCTTATTGAAAGTTGTTTTAAAGAATTATCGTACTGATGTTCCTGAATATGCTTCTTTGGTTCAAAAATTAACAAGAATGGTTGGTACTAGTGGGAGTCAAGTAGATATTGATAAACTGATCAAACAATCAACTTCATTAGTTGTAAATAAACAGAATGCATGGCAAGGACCTATGCTAGATGGACTTGCACTTGGACTTGATTCCAGAAAGTCGAAATTGCCAGAATCTATTTCTTTATTTGATAGAGATCAAAGTTTATTGGTAAGTACATTTTTCAACCATCCAACCCTAGAAGTCAGGCAAGCTGCACTAGAAATGCTAAGAGTAATTGGGTTAAAAGATGAATCACTCAAAAATAAATCCATTCAAAGCGTTTTAAAAATTGCTACCAATCGTAGCTTATCAGATAAAAGCAGAACTGAATCTATAAATTTCATTGCTTTAACTGATCCAAGCCCACATTCAACGGTATTGAAACAATTAATAGTTCCACAAGAGCAACCAATAATACAATTAGCAGCATTAAAAATTTTAAACAAAATTCCAACTACTACCCTTAGTGAGTATGTTATCAAACAATGGCCAGTACTAACTCCCGAAATAAGGGAGGCAGCAATTGGCACATTTCTAGGTAAAGATAAGCAGGATCGAATTGAGCTACTATTAACTGCTATTGAAACAAATAAAATTCAAGCCAGTAGTGTAAGTTTTGGAAGAAGTGTTGGGCTTATGCAAAATACGGATGAAAATCTGCGCAATAGAGCCAGAAAGCTATTTACCAAAGATGATGAAGATGGTAAAAAAGTAAATAAAGAGTTTAAAAAAGCATTGGAAATCCAAGGAAATGTTACAAATGGGAATGCGGTCTTTATTCAGAATTGTGCTATTTGCCATCAAGTAAGGGGGAAAATAGGTGTAGAATTCGGCCCAGATATGGGTACTGTTCATAACTGGACACGAGAAGACATTATGGCTAACATTCTTGATCCAAATCTCTCCATTTCAAGTGGTTATGATTTATGGGAAGTAGAATTGAAAAATGGCGAACTCGCTCAGGGAATCATATCAAGCGAAACTTCTACTGCATTAACTCTTAGAAATAATGGGAAGCTTGATAAAACCATCAACCGTCAAGATATAAAGTCAATAAAAAGTCTCAATGCATCAGCAATGCCATCAGGATTTGAAAAGAAGATCAATAAGCAGGAAATGGCAGATCTACTGGCTTTTTTACGGAAAAATTAAAACTGATATTAAACTTTGTTCCTCTTTTAAACACCAACAGACATGCAGATAAGGCAAAAATTAATACCTACTATTTTTTTAATCTTAATGGTTTTGAATAGTATTTTTTCTTCACAGAAAGTAGCTGCACAATCAAACACATCTTCCAAATCAAAATCGCCAAAAGGAAGTATGCTTGTGGGTATTTCTGCAATAGATATAACACCAGATGGGCCAATCCTACTAGCAGGTTATGGTGGACGTAAGTCAGAATCTGAGGGGGTTATTCTACCACTTAAAGCCAAAGCAATTGCTTTTGGAAGTGATAGTGAAGGTCCATCTATTCTTATTACGGTAGACCTGATAGGTATACAATACTACATGACAAAAGAAGTTGCAAGGCGCCTTTCCGGTAAAATAGGGATTGATCCTTCACGCTTTGTTATTAGTGCTTCTCATACTCATACCGGTCCTGAGATCGGCAATCTGTTAAATCACTTTGCAAGGCAATTACCACCAGAAGAAATAGGAAGAATTGATAACTATTTAGAAACACTAACTAAAAAGCTAGAGCAAGTAAGTATAGAGGCATTAAATGCACGAAAACCAGCCAAAGTAGCATGGGGTCAAGGAAAAGTGGGGTTCGCAATGAACCGCCGCAAGATTGTAAATGGAAAATCAGTGGGGATGACACCCGTCCCTGAAGGACCGGTTGATCACGCTCTCCCATTATTAAGCATTACAGACCTGGACGGAAAACTTAGAGCAGTGATGGTTTCATACGCCTGTCATGGTACAACATTAGGTCCTGATATTAATAAAATTCATGGCGATTGGATTGGAGAAGCACAAAAATTTATTGAGGAAAAAAACCCTGGCGCTATCGCCATGGTTTCTTTAGGTTGCGGAGCTGATGCTAATCCTGAACCGCGGGTTACCAATCTCCAACTTGATTATGCTGCTCAACATGGCAGAGAGGTTGCTGACGAAGTACAAAAACTTCTGGCATCTAAGCTAAAGCCAATAAGCTCCGCTCCAATGAGCCGCACTAAGGTAATCCAGCTTCCTTTTGAACACATTCCAACTGTCCAGGAATTTGTAGAACAAACCAATGAAAAAGGAGCAAAAGCCTATTTTGCAAAACTTACTCTTGATAAAATAGCCCGCGGAGAATCTATTCCAAAAAGTCTTAACTACCCTATTACTACTTGGACATTTGGCAATGATTTGGCAATGGTTTTTCTAGCTGGTGAAGTAGTAGTAGACTACTCCCTAAGACTTAAAAAGGAATTAGCTCCAGGACGTTTATGGGTAAGTGCTTATTCTAATGATGTCCCATGTTATATCGCATCCAAAAGAGTTATCAGAGAAGGTGGCTACGAAGTCGAATCTTCCATGTACTCTTATAATCAACCAGGACGTTTCCAGGAGATTATTGAGGATCTGATTGTTAAAAGCGTTCATGATTTGTTGCCATTATCATATAAGCCGATTATCAAAAAATAAATAAATAGTTCAATATCCTGAAAATCCTGATTAACCCTAGTATTATTAAAATAATGCAAAAATTAAGCATAAATGAATCTATTATACTGTGTTTTTAATCAAAATAAATATTCATGATCAACAATAAATTAAATTTTATTTTCCTGATTTTACTGCTTTCTTCGGTACAATTAATTTATGCCCAACAAAATGCAATTCAATCAAAAAGATTCAGGGCCTCTGTGGTTAAAATGGATATAACACCCGATGAACCGAAAATGTTATTGGGTTATGCAGCAAGAAAATCAACTGGGATTCATGACCGTATTTACCATCGGATCGTGGCAATGGATGATGGCGAGAAGCAATTCTTTTTGGTGTCAACAGACATTTGTGTCATGTCTCCTTCCGAATATGACCATGTTGCAGCTATTCTTCAGAAAGATCTGGGTATTGATTCCGAAAATTTTTGGTGGACATTAACACACACCCACTCCGCTCCTGAGGTTGGAGTTCCGGGCTTACCCGAAGTATTTATGGGTGATCGTTATAAGCATGATGTAGATACAGCATATACCTCTCTGGTGGAACGCTCCCTGATAAAAGGAATTATAGAAGCCCGAAGCAAACTGGCTAAAGCTAAACTGGGTGTTGGCTGGGGTTTTTCGCAAGCAAATATTAATCGGCGGGCAATAGATGTAGATGGGAAATCATCTCTTGGATTAAATCCGGAAGGCGCTGTTGACCGCAAAATTGGTTTAATACGTCTCGATAAAGAAGATGGAAGTCCGCTTGCACTGATTGCAAATTATGCGATCCATGGAACAGTGCTTGGCCCTGCTCAAACTGAGATTAGTGGGGATGCTCCCGGAATCGTATCTGAATATGTAGAACAAAAACTAGGTGTTCCTCTTTTATTCATCAATGGTGCAGCAGGTAATCTGGCTCCTATTTACAGTGTCTATCCAAATCCCCAGGCAGGACATCTAAGTCAATTCAAGGTGCTCTTAGGAGACAAGATTCTATCGGCTAATAAAGAAATTGTATCCAGCAGGTCTGATATTAAGTTATTTACAGGATCCCTAATCATAGAAACCCCGAGAAAACCCAATTTAAGCTGGCCTAAGGATTTGTCGAGATATAGCCAGACCTCAGCGAATGGAGACCATCAGGTGCTGCTGCCAGCAAGGTTCCTTAAGATTAATGAAGATGTGGCTATATGGAGTTTGCCGGTTGAATTATTTTGTGAGATCTCAAACGAGATTCGGGATCGCTCTCCGTTTCCATTTACATTTTTCTATGGATATACAAATGGATGGCTTGGATATCTTCCCACAGAAAAAGAATGGAAGCATGGAGGATATGAAATCGAAACCGTTTCACCCTATACTCCTGTCGTGGAAAAACATTTAAAAGAAGCTGTCCTGGGATATCTGGAGGGAGAAATGAAGAGCACACCCTCCTTCCAGCCACAATCAGCAAACAGACCCACAATCGTGAAAACAGAAACCGATGGCATGCTCAGACTAACTGCCCGACATGGAAAGGGAATTGGACCGAAAATTAAATATATGCCTGAGTGGTGGGCTTTTGGATGGTTTACGAATTTAGACAGGGTTGAGTGGGATGTTGAAGTTGATTTTGAAGGTGAATACAATGCCGAACTGGTGTGGTCAGTTTCTGATAAAACAGCCGGAAATGAGTTTCTGCTCGAAGCTGGTAAACAAAAACTGATTGGAACTATTGACCGCAGCGGTTCCTGGGAAATTTTCAAGACAAAAAATATAGGAACAATCAAACTTAAACCGGGCAAACAGAAAATTATTTTCAAATCAAACAAGACTTCTGTAGAAGCTGGAATGTTAGACCTTCGAGAAATTAAACTAAGTCTGGTTCAAAAGAAATAAACACTTATCTTAAAAATCAATAGAAAATGCAAATCTTAAAAAATAACCTCTGGTATTTATGCTTTCTCTCTGTATTATGCATTGGATTTGCGGAAAGTTCAAAGAAATCGGAGGTTCAAAATGCAAAATGGAATATGGGAGTAGCCTTGTATTCTTTCAACCGCTTTTCATTCGCTGATGCCCTTGATAAGGCAGCAATTGCCGGAGTAAATTATGTAGAAGGTTTTTCATTCCATAATCTAGGGAACGACTTCAATGGCAAAACGATGGCTTCGACAACAAAAAATGACATCCGCAAAATGAAGGAAATGCTCAATAAAAAAAATCTCAAAATGCAATCCATGTATGTTAGTGGTGCTAAAAATGAAGCCGATTGGAAGCATTATTTTGAGCTGGCTAAAGAAATGAATATGCAACACCTGGTATGTGAACCTGAAAAGAAATCATGGGACATGCTCGACAGCCTAGCAGGTTTATATAAAATAAAAATTGCGATTCACGAACATGCAAAAGGTAAAAGTATGTACTGGCATCCAGATTCAGTACTTGCAGCTTTAAAAAACCATCCCAATTTTGGTGTATGTGCGGATCTGGGACATTGGGAAAGAAGCGGTTTAAATCCTGCAGAATGTCTAAAAAAACTGGAAGGGAAAATACTTGGAGTCCATCTTAAAGACATTCATCAATCTGACAACCCGGATGCAAATGATGTAATTATAGGCAAAGGTGTAATTAAATTTCCCGCTATTATAAATGAACTAAAACGTCAGCGTTTTAAGGGTGTGATTCATGTTGAATGTGAGCACAAAATGGAAAATAATCTGGCTGAAGTGATTGCGGGAAAGAAATATTTCGAGGAATTATATAATAAAGTCAATTAGATAGCTAAGAAATCAAAATAATTAAAAGAAATCAATCTGAACAACATATGAAATCATTCCCGACAATCTTAAAAAGAACTATAATTTGTTCATATAAGCAATTATTTCTAATTGTATTATCTATTTTTCTTTCTAGTGAAATGCTATTTGCTCAACAAGCTGAATCAACATTTACCTGGCCTGAGGGAAAGCAAATAGCCATCAGTTTAAGTTTTGATGATGCCCGGGCAAGTCAGGTGGATGCAGGAACAGCACTGCTCGATCAATATGGAGTTAAAGCCACGTTCTATGTGGTTCCAAATTCTGTTAAGCAAAGACTAGGAGGCTGGAAGAAAGCGGTTGCCAGTGGTCATGAGATAGGGAATCATTCTTTCAACCATCCCTGTACCGGTAATTTCCCATGGTCGAGACAAAAGGCTATTGAAAATTATACACTGAAACAAATGCAGAATGAATTAATTCTGACCAATAAGGCCATAAAGGAATTACTTGGAGTTGAGGCTGAGGTGTTTGCTTATCCTTGCGGGCAAACCTATATCGGCAGAGGAAAAAATACAAAAAGCTACGTTCCTGTTGTATCCAAGCTATTTCTGAGTGGCAGAGGCTGGCTAGACGAAGGTCCAAATGCACCTCAATTCTGTGATCTTGCCCAGTTAACAGGGATGGAAATGGATGGTAAAGATTTTGACCAAATTTTACCACTGATCGAAAATGCAAAAAAAAGCGGCGCCTGGTTAGTTCTTGCCGGCCATGAAATGGGTGCATCCGGAAATCAAACCACCAGACTAAGCATGCTGAAAAAGCTGATTGAATATGCTCAAAACCCGGCAAATGGAATCTGGCTTGCACCTGTGGGTACTGTAGCAAAATATATTAAAGGCAAGAAAGACTAAGTTTGTTTTAATCGGATCTAAAATTTATTGTTTTTTCTAACTTGCAACGCTAAGGCACAAATATTAATAGAAATGGATAAAAAATTACGCAGCCGACAATGGTTTGGGAAGACAGGCAAAGATGGCTTTATATACCGTGCATGGATGAAAAATCAGGGTATTCCTGCTGATGAATTTGAGGGTAAGCCAGTGATTGGCATTTGCAATACCTGGTCAGAACTTACTCCATGTAATGCACATTTCCGTGAACTAGCTGAATCAGTTAGAAGGGGCATTCTGGAAGCCGGTGGTTTTCCGGTTGAATTTCCTGTAATGTCTTTAGGTGAAACCCTAATCAAACCTACTGCCATGTTATTCAGAAACCTAGTCAGCATGGACGTAGAGGAGTCGATTAGAGCAAATCCATTAGATGGAGTGGTATTACTGTGCGGTTGTGATAAAACTACCCCTGCCCTAGTTATGGGGGCTTGCAGTGTAGATATTCCGACTATTGTTGTATCTGGCGGACCAATGCTTACCGGAAAATATCAGGGCAATGACATAGGTACAACCGACGTTTGGCGCTTCACAACTGATCTTAGGGCAGGCTTAATGACCCAAGATGAATTAAATGAAGCTGAGGCCGGTTTATGCCGAAGCCGCGGTCATTGCGCTGTTATGGGTACTGCATCTTCAATGGCTTGTATGGTAGAATCGCTCGGCCTTACCCTACCTGGGAATGCTGCAATTCCTGCCGCAGATTCAAACCGCAAGGTGTTGGCACAGTTATCAGGCCGGAGAATAGTGAACATGGTAAAAGAAGACCTTAAGCCATCTGATATTTTGACTAAAAAAGCATTTGAAAATGCGATCAAAGTAAATGCAGCAATAGGGGGATCCACCAATTTTGTGATCCACCTAACCGCCATTGCAGGAAGGATTGGAGTGCCTCTCGAACTGCAAGAGTTCGACCCAATATCCGCTCCTATTCCACTTCTGGCAAATCTGCAGCCTTCAGGGAAGTTTTTCATGGAAGATCTGTACTATGCCGGCGGACTTCCAGCCCTTTTAAAGGAGCTGGATACTTTCCTAAACAAAGAGTGTATTACCGTAAATGGCAAAACGATCTCTGAAAATTACAAAAATGCACGTTGCTTTAACCAAGATGTTATTGCAAGTCTTGATAAGCCATTTAACAACGCAACTGCTCTAGCAGTACTTCAAGGCAATATTTGCGAGAATGGCGCGGTTATAAAACCATCTGCTGCTAGTCCACATTTATTCAAACACAGCGGCAAAGCCGTAGTATTTGAAAACATTGAAGACTTCAAAGCCCGGATCGATGACCCTGACTTGCCAGTAGATGAAACCAGTGTTCTGGTATTGAAGAATGTAGGCCCAAAAGGATATCCAGGGATGCCTGAAGTTGGAAATATGAACTTACCCTTGAAACTAATTGAAAAAGGGGTTAAAGATATGATTAGAATATCTGATGGTAGGATGAGCGGAACAGGCTTCGGAACAGTGGTTTTACACGTATCGCCCGAAGCAACTCTTGGAGGAAACTTTAGTGTTCTGGAAACAGGCGACATTATTACACTTGATTTAGAGGCAAGAAGCCTGAATGTTGATCTCAGTGATGCAGAATTAAATGCGAGAAAAGAGAAATGGATCAAACCTAAAAACTTAGTTGACCGAGGGTATACCGGACTTTACATCAATAATGTTGAACAGGCTCATTTAGGCGCAGATTTCCACTTCCTAAAGGGAGGATCTGGCAGCGAGGTACCAAGAGATTCTCATTAAATTCAAAATTATACTATGTCAAATAAACCTTTTGAAAATAAAGTAGCTATTGTAACCGGTGCTGGACAAGGTATAGGATTTGAAATATGCAGACAGTTGGCACTACAGGGGGCTAAGGTTATACTTAATGATCTTGACTCCAATTTAGCTGAGAATGCCGCAAAAAATATCAGGGAAGAAAATGGCATTTGCATCGCTCTATCAGGAGATTCCAGCAATCTGGAATTTATACAGAGCATGGTTGATCTGGCAGTAAAAGATTTCAAACAACTGGATATAGTTATCGCCAATGCAGGCATTACCTTATTCGGTGATTTTTTAACCTATAGCCCTGAATCATTCAATGCTGTTTTGCAGGTTAACCTGGCAGGGACTTTCTTCCTGGCACAAGCAGCATCGAAGCAAATGATCAAACAGGGCTCAGGAGGTTCACTTTTATTCACATCATCCGTAACAGGTCATCAAGCCCACAAAAATTTGGCTGCTTATGCCATGACTAAGGCGGCAATAGAAATGCTTGCAAGAAACCTGGTTATTGAACTTTCATCTTATAAAATAAATGTGAATACCATAGCACCAGGTGCAACAATGACCGAGCGAACGCTTGACGACCCAGAATATGAAGCAACCTGGTCAAGGCTCTCTCCTACCGGCCGGCCATCCACAGCAAAAGATATTGCAGATTCAGCACTGTTCCTTGTATCTGATCAAGCAAAACAAATTACGGGTCAATGTCTTGTAATTGATGGAGGATGGTCATGTATTAGTCCTTCTCCGTATTGATCTTTCCTGAATAGCTCCCTATTTATTACTTATTGATCAGATGAAAGCAAGCGTATTATATCCATCACAATGCCTACTTGGAGAAGGCCCAATCTGGCATGCTGTAAAAAATTGCTGCTATTGGGTTGACATTGAAAGTGGTATACTATTTGAATATCATTGGATCAATAAATCTACTAGATCATGGACCTTTGATTTTAAGGTCGCTATGGTTGTAATAGGTCAGAACAATTCACTTATTTTAGGATTAAACGGTGGTATCGGACGCTTTGATCCAGTGTCTGCAAAACTGGATTCCATCCTTGATATCGAAACTGAAAATAAAGATATACGTTGCAATGATGCTGCGTGCGACAGCCAGGGAAGATTATGGATAGGTTCTATGCATAAGACCTTTAAACAGGGTGCTGCTTCTTTATATGTCATTGATAAAAATCTGAAAATCAATAAAGTATTAACTGATCTTACTATTTCAAACGGAATATCTTGGTCACCGGATAATTCAAGACTTTACTTTATTGATAGTCCAACACGGGTTATTCAATCATTTATTTTTAATGAAAAAACCGGAGAAATAAGATTTGAAAAAAATGCAATCGAAATTCCTTCAGAACTAGGAATCCCTGATGGAATGACCATCGATCAGGAAGGAATGCTATGGATTGCACACTGGGGTGGATACGGTATTTATAAATGGAACCCATTGAATGGTTCTCTATTGGATAAAATTGAAATTCCCGCCCCTTACGTTACTTCCTGTACATTTGCAGGCCAAAACCTAGATCATTTGGTCATAACCACAGCCAAAGGCGATCTGAATCAAAAAGATCTTGCTCGTTATCCAGAAAGTGGAAATACCTTTTGTCTTAAAGTGGATGCAAAAGGATTTGAATCCAATCCCTGTATTTTTTAATTATACAAGTAGGTTGGATTTAAATAAAAGCCACATATAGGGTTAAAAATGATTCTAATTCTAAGGGATAACTCCTTCTAAGCCCAATTACAAAGCAAAACTCAGAACATAATTTCTATATTTGCGCCAATTAAGCTGAAAGCTAAAAGCTAAAAGCTCAAAGCCGAAAACTTACAACCTATTACTTACAACTTATTACTTATAACCTATTACTTATAACCTATTACTTACAACCTATTACTTACAACTTATTACTTATAACCTATTACTTATAACCTATTACTTACAACTTACAACTTATTACTTACAACTTATTACTTACAACTTATTACTTACAACTTATTACTTACAACTTATAAATGGCATTACAATGCGGTATAGTCGGGTTACCAAATGTTGGAAAATCCACACTTTTTAATTGTTTATCAAATGCGAAAGCACAGGCTGCAAATTTTCCATTTTGCACCATTGAACCTAATATTGGTGTTATTACAGTACCTGATGCACGTTTAACAAAACTAGCTGAACTTGTTAAGCCAGTCAAAGTACAGCCAAATAACATTGAAATAGTTGATATCGCCGGGCTTGTAAAAGGTGCAAGTAAGGGCGAAGGATTAGGGAATCAATTTTTGGGTAATATCAAGGCCACCAATGCAATCATTCATGTGCTCCGTTGTTTTGACGATGATAATGTAATCCATGTAGATGGTTCTGTAGACCCTATCCGTGATAAAGAAATCATTGATACTGAATTGCAGTTAAAAGATCTGGATGCGGTCAGCAAAAGAATCCAAAAGGTTGAGAAAATGGCTAAAACCGGAAATGATAAAGATGTCAAGAAAACCTATGAGGTATGTAATATTGTTAAAAATCACCTAGAAACAGGCAAATCTGTACGTACAGCACCAATCAGCGAAGAAGACAAAGAATTTATTTCAGATTTATTTCTTTTGACTGAAAAGCCTGTTTTGTATGTGTGTAATGTGGATGAGAAGTCTGTTGTGAATGGAAATAAATATGTTGATTTGGTTAGAGAAGCTGTAAAAGAAGAAAATGCAGAGGTTTTGATCATTTCAGCACAGATAGAGGCAGAAATCGCTTCACTAGAGAGTTTTGAAGAACGTCAAATGTTCCTTGAAGATTTGGGACTAACCGAATCTGGAGTTGCACAATTGATCCGCGCAGCTTACAAACTATTGAAATTAGCAACCTATTTCACTGCCGGTGTTCAGGAAGTGAGAGCATGGACAATTACACAGGGATTTACTGCCCCTCAGGCGGCTGGTGTGATACACACAGACTTTGAGAAAGGATTTATCCGTGCAGAAGTTATAAAATACCAAGACTTTGTGAGCCTCGGCTCTGAAGCAGCATGTAAGGAAGCGGGAAAGCTTGGTGTAGAAGGAAAAACCTATATCGTGCAAGATGGTGACATTATGCACTTCAGATTTAATGTTTAAACATTGCCACTGATAGTGGATTAAGTATATTTGTCAATAATCTTTTTCTTCGAAAGATTGTACCCATAGTTCAATGGATAGAATTGCAGATTCCGGTTCTGCTGATGTGGGTTCGAATCCCTCTGGGTACACAAAAAAGCCCTTCTAAATTATTAGAAGGGCTTTTTTAATGGAGTATTAATTCAAGAAATAGATCATTCTAATCTCTAACTAAACCAAATTCCTACCTGCATTTACAATTCCATATACCGTGCGTATAATCAACTTATCATAAATTTCAGATTGGGCATTAACTATATTTTCAGCTTTCATCTTATTAAGTTGCTGCAAGGCATAATGCTGGATTATAACTAAGGGCAAAACGATTTTTTCTCTTAAAGCGATAGATTTGCGTTCTACAGGATACTTTTCCATCAAGGTTTGAGTATCCGAAACCTCCAATAACAAATCTCTGGTAAGTTCGAACTCCTCTTTGATCATTCTCCAAAATTGACCAAAAGTATCATCATTCTCAAGATAAGCGGTTACCCGAAAATCTGATTTAGACATAGACATCATGCAATTATCAATCATGGTTTTAAACTGTCCTGAATCGATATACAGTTGCTTAATTTCGTTGAATAAACCCGCATCTTTTGCCTTTTTCAAGGCAGAACCTACTCCATAATAACCCGGAATATTTTGTTTCAACTGGCTCCAAGCTGTAACGAAACTTATTGCACGAAGGTCTTCAAGTCTTAATTCAGCATCAACATTCCTTTTTACCGGCCTGCTGCTGATATTAATCTGCGAAAGAAGCTTTAGCGGACTGTGTTTTTCAAGATATTTTAAAAATAATGGATGTGCTGTTAAGGCAGCAAAAACCTGATAACTCTCGCCGGCAAGATTGGCTATCAAATCGGTTTGAGCATTATTAAGTGTATTGATATTATTCTGATCAAATGAGGATACAATTCCAGCATTAATCAATTGTTCCATATTATAATGAGCACTATCAAAAGAACCATACTGGCTACTGATGGTCTGGCCTTGAATGGTTAATTGGATATGGTCATTTGCCACATCCTTGCCCATTGATGCATAAAATAAATGAGTTTTACCCCCACCTCTTGCCGGTGGACCACCCCTACCGTCAAAAAATACTAAATCAACATCGTTATTTCGGGCAGTATAAGTTAGGGCTACTTTTGATTTCAGAATAGACCAATTTGCCATTAAATAGCCTCCATCTTTAGTACTATCTGAAAAACCAAGCATGATGGTTTGCTTATTATGACGTCGCTTTAAATGCTTTTTATAGAATGGATGAGCATACAGCGTTTCCATTATCTGAGTTGCATTTGATAAATCTTCAATGGTTTCAAATAGCGGTACGAAATCAATCGTTAACTTTTCCTTTTCCCATCCGCTCAAAAGGAATAACTCCATTAATTGCAGAATATCTGAGGCTTGCTGACAATTACTTATAATAAATCGATGGCATGCTTTTTCTCCACCTGCATATTGTAATTGATGAATCAAACGAATGGTATCCAGCGTATCTTTGGTCAGCTTATCAGCTTTGGCGGGACACTGAAAATCAGATTCCTGAAAAGCAAGTCCTGAAATTCGTTCATCTTCATTTAGCGTTGAATGTTTATCATTCTTAGTTATTTCCCAACCATTCTCCTGTAATGCGAATTGATGGACTGAACGTAAGATTCGACTATCCTGACGAACATCCAGAGAAGCAAAATAACAACCAAATAGCTTTACTTTACGGATAAGGTGTTCAACTTTATCTAAAAACAATCCATCGTGAACCTCAACCAACACTTTTTTAATGGCCTCTAAATTACTTATAATTTCATCTTGCTGATTTTTAGGTTCATCAACTACTTTAAAACTGTTTTCATAAAACAGGTTTTGTAAAGTAGCCACATACTTTTCAACCCCCCGAAAGGTTACACGTCTTTTCAAGCTTCGGAAATCACGGTAATAGCATCGAAATAAAACCGTACGCAATAATGCAGAAACTGTTTTTGTGCTTTCGGTGGTCACATTTGGATTGCCATCACGATCTCCACCAGGCCAAAATCCTAATTCTATAAATTGGGATTGATCAGTCAGATCAAACTCCTTATCAATCTGCGATTGGATACTTGAAGTAGTTTCATAAAATACATTTTCAAGAAACCAGGCTAGACTTATTGCCTCATCAACAGGACTTGGCTTGTTTTTATTAAAAAAAGGTGTTTTTCCTAGCTGCTGCAGAAGTAGGTTGATTGAATTGATATCATTTTGCTTCAAGGCCTCAATCAAATCTGTAATTATAGCTAAAACCGGACCCGGGTAAAATTGGGTTGGATGAGCGGTCAGCACTAACCTTAAGGAGAAATCCTTCAATTTTTCCTTGATCTTTTTATCGATCAATGGATTAGCTGCAGCCTGTTGGAAGAGTGAATTTAAAGAACCGGTATCTTCCCAGCGGCCTGTTTTGTTAAATGAAGCATCTTCAACCGCATCAAATAAAACTACCTGACGCTCAATATACTGGATAAAACGAAATAAGAGGTCAAAACGGTCGGCCGCCTGAATATACTGCTCATATTGTCCAAAAAAGCTTTCTATAATATCTGTTGGACTTGACTGAGACTTCACACCATCCTCACAATGTGAGGTAAAAAAAGGTAATAGGGTACCGGTATGCTTGATCTGATAAAAGGGTAATGTCAGAAATAGGCTATTATATAGTTCAAATCTATTTACAACTTCATTTGTAAAAATCGATTCTTTTTCACTGAGTTTCATTTAAATTTAATTGCTAGGCATACCATATAGCCAGTATACAAAAGTGCGAAATTTATAACAAAAAGCAATTTTTAGTTGATAGATTTAAACAAAAAGAGCAATATGTTATATAATTGACAATTCAGGCAAGCAATAATTCATCACTAAAAAAGCATTTGATGCATGTATAACAAGGTAGAGTAAATTTTAAAATAAATAATAATGATTTGTTAATCAATACTTTACAATATAAATGAAAGCAATTACGATGAATAATTAAACAACCTGCAATTTTGATTTTCACTAATTTAAGCCTTCATTAAAAGAAATTAATCTTTCTGAAAATCATAAAATCAGGTACTGAATTTTCAATTATTTCAGTTCTTTTATCTTCACACTTCTAAAAGAAACCTCATCTCCATGATCCTGAAGCATAATTTTTCCTCTTGAAGAAAGTCCAAATCCTTGTACATTCTTAAATTTGCTTTGAGCAATAAATGATTTGAATTCATCAGATCCACGATTAAACTCAAGAACCTTATAGCCATTTAACCAATGTTCCACTTTATTGTCAGGTAATACTCTGATCATTCCTTGATTCCATTCACCCACCTTTTTAATTGAAGCCGGTACTTTTTGAGCTGGGATCAAGTCATACAAAGAAGCCAATGTTCGGTTACCTTTTATTCCCAGCTTGGCATCTGGATGTTTTTCATCATCTAGAATCTGGTATTCCAATCCAAGAGCAGAACCATTGAACGTATTCACAAAGTACTTCAATCCACTATTTGCACCTTCAGCCAATTTGAAATCAAACTTCAATTCGAATGAAGCAAATTCTTTAGTAGTAACAATGTCACCTCCCGCTGCTGGTTGACCTTTCTGATCTTTAAGTACAGATAAAACACCATCCTGAATATTCCAGCCATTTTTTGGAAATATCTCATTATTAGCAGCTATCCAGCCCTTTTCTGATTTTCCATCCCATAATAAACGATAACCCAAACTTTTTTCAGATTGGGATAAATCGTTTGGCACTGTATTGACAACAAAAATAGGTTCTGGTGCAGAAGGTTTTAATTTACCTGTTTGAATTCTGATATTCTTCCACCTAACTTGCCTACCAGCTGGTTCTGAAGCAGGAATTGCATGAACTTGCATGGCGATAAACCCTTTACTGGTTTCAGCATCTATTAAATGTGCCACAGGAATTCCGTTCACCCAGGTTCTGATGCTATTACCAATACATTCAATACGGTATTTGTTCCAAACATTATTTTTAAAAGCAGTTTTTGCTGCAGGATTCAATTCCAAGTTATATAACCAGCCTCTTCTTCCTTCATCATAAATTCCACCACTCCATGCACGGGCAGCCGGGTCAATTTCTACCTGATAGCCATGAACTCTTCCATTCTGGTATTCCTTCTTACTCAGACTTCTAATCTGTATTCCCGAATTCATAGATGGATGCACTAAAAGTTCAAGCTCCAAAATAAAATCTCCATACTCTTTTTCGGTTGACAGAAATGAATTAGGAGTATTTGATACTGTGGTTCCTACTAATTCTCCATCCTTAATTTCGTAGGTAGCCTTTCCACCCAATAACTTCCAACCGATCAGGTCTTTACCATTAAACAAGTTCTCCCATTTACCTTCACCAGGCTGAGCGTAAACATTGATTGAACATAATAAGGTTAGAAGAAAAATAAATTTAGATTTCATATATATAGTTTTAATAAATGTACAAATTACTGCTCATTTCAATCTATGCTCTATTTAAAAAAAATAAAAAAGGTAAAAATAGGCAACCAAAGAAATTATTTCTAATAATATGCTAAATTCAACGCTATAAAATCAATAAAAATGAGAGTACTTATTTTCGCTTATGTGCTTTTAATTCTAACTGCTTGCGGGGTATCTAAAAACCAAAATCGCGGTAAAAATAGAGTTCCAGGCAGAGTTTTAAAAATCATGAGCTATAATATTCATATCGGAAATCCGCCTTCAAAGCCAGGTATTATAGATATGGAAGCAATAATCAAAGCAATAAAAATAGAAAATCCAGATCTTGTAGCTTTACAGGAGGTAGATGTTAATACCAACCGATCAGGAAAGATTAATCAGGCTGAAAACATTGCAAGAAGCCTAAAAATGAATTTTTATTTTGCAAAGGCTATAGACCATGATGGTGGAGATTATGGAGTATGTATTCTTTCCAAATACCCTATTTCAGAGGCAAAAACAACTCATTTAACTAAATAAAAGATACCGGTGGGGAGCCTAGGGTTCTTGCAACGGCAAAAATCGATCTTAAAAATGGGAAATTCATCAGGTTTGGAGTCACGCACCTTGATCACTTAAATATGTCGGTTAACAGAGAGGTGCAAATGGAAGAAATTAATCGGATAGCGTTGAAAGAAACCTTACCATTTATCATTGCAGGCGACCTGAACGCTGTGGAGGAATCATCGGCAATACAAAAAATGGACAAAGTATTTACCCGTACCTGTCAAAAATGTGACCCAACATTCCCTGTAGTAAAACCCAATAGGACAATTGATTTTATCGCCTTCCGGACAGGCAACCCATTTAATACCATTGAACATAAAGTGGTTCAGGAGCATTATGCATCAGACCATTTACCTGTTATAGCATTGTTACGATATAACTGGTAGTTGAAGATGAATCTGCGAACAATTTAGTATAGCTTTAACAATCATTAAGATAATATCATAAAATTTAAATAAACCTTTTGCAAGCAAAAATCAATTTAAAAAGCCTAATAATCATATCATTAGGTTGTTTTGCATCTATTAACTTATTTGCACAATCTCCATTCACAGGGATTGAAAATCTATTTTCAGAACCCAAAGCCTATACTTTATTTCATACTAAGACTATACTAAAAATTGATGGAGAACTGGATGAAAAAGCATGGCTTGATACTCGATGGTCAGACTTTTTTGTAGACATTGAAGGAGATCTTAAACCTATTCCTACAACTAAAACCAGGGTTAAGATGCTTTGGGATGAAAAATATCTATACATCGCTGCTCAATTACAGGAGCCACATGTTTGGGCCAATACTAAACCTGAAAAAGATATTATATTCCGAGATAATGTTTTTAAGATTTTTATCGACCCCGATAATTCTATGAATGATGATTTTGAGATACAGATTAATCCTCAAAATAACATGCTCTTTTTGATCATGAATAAGCCTTACAGGGATGCTGGTGTTCCGGTTAGCGGATGGATACCTATAGGAATCCAATCAGCTGTTAAAATAAACGGGACGATCAACAAAGCAGAGGATATTGATAATGGGTGGACTGCAGAGATTGCCTTACCACTTTCAGCGTTCAATTTTAATCCAAAAGATGCGAAACAAAATACGAATCTCAGAATCAACTTTTTGAGAACTAATTTTGATTTTTTAGTAAAAGATGGAGTTTATTCCAAAGCATTAGATAGTACCGGAAAGGCTTACCCTCCTCATTATTCATGCTGGAGCCCACAGGGTATAATCAATATGCATTATCCGGAAAGATGGGGATATACCCTATTTTCTGAAAACACTCCTAATACTAGTGTTCAAACATTTGTTCTTCCCTATTCAGAAAAACAACGTCAATACTTATGGCTGGCCTATTACAAGCAGAAAGAATACTTGAAAAAAAATAAAAAATACGCTTCAAGTCTGAATGAACTAAAAGTTCCTGAAAATGATATTCAGATAAACGGAAAAAAGAACAGTCTCAATCTTGAAGTAAATAGTAAGCAGTTTCTCATTAGTATCAGAGAGGAAGGAAGCAATACTATAATCAGTCTTGATCAGGATGGATTGATCAGTAATTTAATTTTACCTTAATCACATGAAATTTAAAATCTATTTAGCTGTACTATTTTTGATCAGCAGTTTTACAAACCCAATTTTTGCTCAAAAAACTGAGGTACTCATCCTTCCAACCATTCATGGCGGACATAAAAAGAATGTGAATTATAATTTTGAACATGTCAGACGAATCATTCAGAACTTTAAACCCGATATCATTGCCGTAGAGATCAGGCCAGAGGATATGAATAGAGACACAAATTATTTAAATCCATTATATAATCCGGAAATGATTATGTTCAAAAATGAATTCCCAGAAGCTGTAAAGGCTGGTATTGACTTCATGGGGTCAGATTTTGAAGGCAAGCCTCTCCCCGCAAATTTTATGAAGGAAACAATTGGTGAGTTCGGTAAATTTAGAGCAATGAATCAACAAATAATGCGCGACAGTGCGATTGTGAAAGCTAGAATTGCCAAAGACCTCCCTGCAATTATCACTAAACGAGGAGAAATGATGGCGAATTTGGGTGCAAACCATTTAATGGATGGAAAGTATGATGCTTTAACCGAGGAGTTTACAAAGGGGCAAACTGAGGTTCTGAAAAATACACCCTATCAGTATTACGATGACTTTCAAGTTAGCCGTGATCAGCGAATTGCAGATAATATCAAAGCCTTGGCAATAAATAATAAAGGAAAACGAATTATCGTTCTAACCGGAGCGAATCATCATAATAGAGCAGTGAATGAATTGAGAAAAGTTAGATCTGTAAATCTTGTCACACAAGTTCAAGACCATTAATTTTTATCATGTTCCATGTTGGCTTTTTAATTATAATAATTGATCATTTGAATGAATAATTTCAGAAGTATTTTCATCGGACTATTTTTTATTTTGTCAAGCAATCAGGTGTATTCTCAGTCGGAATTAAGTTTGGGAAATGAAGTGGTTCTCAATAATTTCATTGTGAAAGAGAATTTACTCAAGAATAATAAGATTGCCATTATTGCTGTTGATTCATTGGAAAAGCCTTTAGAGAGTCTAAATGGCACCTTTCAATTTAGCATCAATGGATTCGGTCAGGTATTAAAATTCAATAATGGTGTAGCTGTAGCAGCACAAGCAATTGATAAATCCACTTTTCTTTATTTACGTCATGAGAACGAATCAGGCACTCATGGTAAATTATATTATGTAATCCGTAGAGGTGATTCAATAAATCCTATAAATATAAACTGGTGGGTATTAGTGATCGTGCCCTTAATTTTAATCATACTGGCTCTCCTTTTTCGAAAATTCATTATTATTGCCATTATCATATTGGTATTTATATTCTATTACAATTCAACCAACGGACTTAAACTACCTACATTTTTTGAAACTATATTTGATGGCTTGAAGAACCTGATCTAGGAATACGCTTTAAAATGGCATACCAATACCGAAATTATACTGCACAAAGCGATAAATATCTGGTCGATGCGTTTCTGAATAATCGAGTTTAAATTGCTTTTTATTAAATAGATGCTTTATTACGTATTGATCTGAACCCGTGAATTGTGGATCTTTCACCTTGATACCAGCATCGAATCTGAACACAAAGTAGTTAAGATCAAAACGTAAACCAGCGCCAACTCCAACTGCAAGCTGACCCAGAAACTGATTGAATTTAAATTCACCACCCGGATTTTCAACAGTTTGTTTTTGTCTCCAAACGTTTCCAATATCTGCAAAAGTTGCTCCCTTGACTTTTGCATTCAAAATATTATCTGCTATCTTAAAACGATACTCCAAATTACCCTCCATTTTAATCTCTCCTAACTGATCGAGATTACGCAGATTGGCTCTCAATGTATCTGCCTTGCCATCACTCCCCAGAATAGCTCTATTGTAATTACCGGGACCTAAAGTACGTGCCTGCCATGCTCTTACTCCACTTGATCCACCTGCAAAGAAATTCTTCTCAAAAGTTAATTGATCGCTGTTACCATAAGCAATACCAACACCCGGGTTAATACGAGCCACCAATTGCTTCTCTCCACCAAATGACCAATAATATCTAAGGTCTATTTCTGTCTTTAAATATTGCTGATAAGGTAATCCCATTATAGTTCTGAAACCATCATTATCTACATTGAAGTTCACTATCTTATTCAATAATCCAAGCGAATTGCCAGCTGCGTCAATTGATCCTTTGAAATATAAAAAATTACTATACGTATTTAGCTTAATAGCATTAGAGGTAAAAGCATACTGACTTCCCAAATTGAAAAAACGCCTATCGTTGGTCCTGACATATAATTCAAAGCCTCTCTGAATTAAACTATCCCTGAATACAGGATCAAGTTTTCCCTTCCTGAATTCAATATTTATAGGCGTGAAAGAGTGTAGCTTAGTTTTAGTTTCTACCCAATCATAAATTATAGAATTAATAAAGACCCTGCTTGAAAAGGCTTGCCTTTGATCAAAAAGCTGGAAACTACTTGAAATTGTGGTACGTGGTATCCCATTTCTTCCCATTGAGGGGATATTGAATGGAACGAATAATTTCGGTATAACCAGATTTGCTCCCAGCTGAAGATCGCGGCTAAATACCCGGTCAAAAACATTGCCGCTTCCATCTGCATTGAAAAATATTCCATATTTTGCCTTAATTTCTAGATGTTCGGCACCCCCAAATAGATTTCGATTGGTATACGTATTTCCAATATTGAATCCATTCCGTCCTGAATTAAAAGTATATTCACCTTCAACCCTGTTACTCATCCTTTTAAGTGGTGTAATCGAATAATTCGGTACTAATTTGTAGGTACTGTCGCCTGACTTCTGATACTCAATCTTCAAATTTCTAAAAACATTAAAATCATACAAACGATCATAAGTAACTTCCTCATTATCAATATTATAAAGATCATTTTTCTTTAAATAAATATAACGACTAATTGGCTTAGCATTAAATTTTCCAGAATAATCAACAAAATGAAATTGTGAATCAATTGCAACGGTGTCAGTCTTTAGTCCGGCATTTAGTCCATTGCTATTAGAAATAGTTAGGACACTATTATCAATAGTATAGGTTTGATGCGCAGATTTATTTGCAGGATTTGCAAGAAATAATCTAAGATTAGCTTCATTGTTAAGCAGGTTACTATCCACATCAAACCTCACAAACTGCCTAACATAATCATAATAACCATGCTGCTTCATTAGTTTGTATATCTGTTCCCGCTCATAGGCAAGGCTATCTGAGTCGAAGCGCTTTCCTTCCTGTAAACGGGTAAACTTATCACGGTTAGCCAGATAAAGAGCAGAAACTGTGGTATCTTCAATTTCGAAACTTATTTTCTTGATTTTGAATTCAGAACCAATATCAGCCGTGAAGTTAATTTCGGCATTTTGCTTCTTAATCTTCAGGTCGCTTTTTACTTTGGCATTAAAATACCCTTTTGAGGCAAGGAATTTCTCAATCTGAACACGTGATATCTCCAATAATGAACTATCAAGGACATGCGGAGCCTCTCCAATTGCTTTAATCCTGTCGGTACGGTATTTTCCTCTACGAGTATTGAAAAAATTATATAAAGCCAGATTCTGTCTTGAATTGGGGCGAATATCACTCTGAACAAAGGTTAGTGCAGTTTCTAAAAATTGCTTATCTACCCCCTGTAACCTAACTTTCTTAACCAATGCCTGATCTTCGGGCAGATACTTGGATGCATTACAGCCGGCAAATATTAGGAACAAAAGCAGTATACTTGCAGGTAAACAACTACGGCAGAGAAGGTATGATTTCAAAGTCTCAAATAAGTTTTATAAAATCTTTACATCAAAAAAAGTTCAGAAAAGAACATGGTCTTTTCATTGTTGAAGGATTAAAATCAATTATCGAATTCATTAATTCAGAATTTGAAATTGATTCTATCTATCATCTTACAGATGTAGTGCCAAAGTTGGGTAAATTATCACAAAATATAAAGCTACATCAAATAAGCTCTGATAATTTATCTAAGATAAGTGCTTTAAGTGCTCCTCAACAATTACTGGCAATAATTAAAATACCCAGTACTGAGAAATTAAAAATAGAATTACTAGAAGGCAATTTCTCAATAGCATTAGACGGTATTCAGGACCCTGGTAATTTAGGCACAATCATACGAACGGCAGATTGGTTCGGAATCAAGCACATTATCTGTTCTCAGGATACTGTTGAAGCATTCAACCCTAAAGTAGTACAGGCAAGTATGGGTTCACTGGCTAGGGTTAAGATTATATATTCAGACTTGGAAGATCTTTTTTCAAGAACAAAGCTTCCTGTTTATGGCGCTTTATTAGATGGCCAATCAATTTACAAAACTACTTTCGGTCAGGAAGGAATCCTGTTATTAGGCAACGAAGGAAAGGGAATTAATGCTGATCTGATAAAAATGATTGACTTTCCGGTCACTATTCCACGCTTCGGAAGTGCAGAATCTCTAAACGTTGCAATTTCTGCATCCATATTCTGTTCTGAAATAAGAAGAAATTATTAAAAATTGTTGGGTAGCAATAATAATTTGCTACTTTTGCAATCCTTTACATAAGGTCGGGTGGCCGAGTGGCTAGGCAGAGGTCTGCAAAACCTTTTACAGCGGTTCGAATCCGCTCCTGACCTCATAAAAAAAATAAAATTTAAAACCATGGGTGTTACACGTTTAAAAAGAAAAGACAGAAAAAATAAAACCACTTCACGTTTAGAGGTTCAATTTTTAAAACTAGGCCGAGATATTGAAATCGGTAGCCGTTCGGCAGAATCTGCGAAAAGTCAGGTTAGCAAAAACAATGCTGTTTTAGCTGCAATCGAGGCCGCTGCTAAGAAATAATTTTTCTTTGATCTAAGAATTCAATCCTGATCATATTTGATCAGGATTTTTTTTGTTTTATGCTATTAGGATCAAAATTATAATCCAATACAAATTAGTGGATTGATCAACAGATCTCTACACGCGACATTTTATTTTTGAAACTAAAATGCTTTGCATGTTTGAGATGACGATAATTCTTGTAGTATTTTGATCTATAACAAGCCTTTTAGTATCCTCTTAACCAATCCCGGTCCTTCATAGATAAAACCTGTATAGATCTGGATGAGCGATGCTCCGGCTTGGATCTTTTGAATGGCATCTTCAGGTGAATGAATTCCACCAACTCCTATAATCACAAAAGATTTATTTGAATGTTCAGAAAGATAGCGAATAACTTCAGTTGAACGAATACTTAAAGGTTTTCCGCTTAAGCCCCCACTTTCTTTTTTCAAATTATCTGATGACAATAAATCATCACGAGAGATCGTGGTATTAGTAGCGATAACCCCGGCAATCTTTGTTTCAATCACAATCTCAATAATATCATCCAATTGAGAATTAGTCAGATCTGGAGCTATTTTAAGCAAAATTGGCCTCGATATCTGATTTTTATTGTTACGCTGCTGAAGTGTATTAAGGATATGTTTAAGGGGTTCTTTTTCCTGTAATTCACGTAATCCAGGTGTATTTGGCGAACTCACATTTACAACAAAATAATCCACAACATCAAATAACCGATCAAAGCATTTGATATAGTCATTAACTGCATCTTCATTGGGAGTAAGTTTATTCTTACCTATATTTCCTCCAATGATCAATCCTTTCCTATCTAACTGCTTTAAACGTGCTGCAACAACATCAACCCCCTGATTATTAAAGCCCATTCGGTTTATTAATGCATCATCTTGAGGCAAACGAAACATCCGCGGCTTTTCATTACCGGGTTGCGGCAAGGGAGTAACCGTTCCTATTTCAATAAAACCAAATCCGAATTCAGCTAGCTCCTCAATCAATGAAGCATTTTTATCAAAACCTGCAGCTAATCCAAGTGGATTCTTAAACTTTAAACCTAATACCTCTCTGGCAAGTCGTTTATCTTCTAATTGATAGAAGTTTTTCAAGAATGATTTTACACCCCAAATCTGATTTACTCTTCGTAATGCTCCGGTAACGACATAATGAATGTTTTCAGGGTCAAATTGAAATAACAGGGGTTTAATCAGTTTGTACATACAGCAAAGTTACAGGTTTGATTTATATTTTTATTTCAGAAGCCATATAATACCATACAATTTTTTATCCATTGTTTAATTTCAAAACCATATTACCCAATAAATTGAACAAAACCTTAACATCAGTAATTTACAAGATTTGTAAATAGAATTTTAATATTTACATTTGGTTAACATTATCTTAACCTAAAAATAATGAATGGCCTTAACTGAGCAAATGGAAAGTCAGGGTGCCTGGCTATTTAAGTACCGAAGCATTTTACCACTGATCATTTTCGCGATCGGAATCATCCTATTTTTAATTAATGAGTCAAATCCTGAAAACTGGATTCTAAAAGACAATTTTCAAGAGAGTATCTATGAATTATCTTGTCTGCTGGTTGCTTTCCTTGGATTCTTTATCCGTATATATACCGTTGGGTATAGTCGCCCAAATACCTCAGGTAGAAATACTGAGCATCAGGTAGCTGATGTTTTAAACACAACGGGTATTTATTCAATCATGAGAAATCCACTTTATGTAGGCAATTTTTTCATGTGGCTTGGGATTGCAATGCTAACTGGTAATTTCTGGTTTATAATTGCCTTTACCCTATTTTACTTTTTATACTATGAACGAATCATCTTTACCGAAGAGCAGTTCTTAAAAAATAAGTTTGGAGAAACTTATTTAGAATGGGCCCAAAAAACACCGATCATCGTTCCAAAACTTAGCTCTTTCAAAAAAGTCAATTATAATTTCAATTGGAAAAAAGTTCTTCGCCAAGAAAAAAATGGACTTGCGGCACTTCTTATCCTATTCTGCCTTTTTGATTTTGTCGGAGAAATGGTTAAAGAGGAAAAAAACTTTAATGAAGCCTTATATTTTGCAGGAGCAGCTTCAATAGTTTTCTATTTCATATTGAAATTCATCAAGTATAAAACGAATCTACTTCAAGACCCTCAATAAGAATTAAGCTAAGCAACCTGAATAATTCAATACGATTTACATCAAAATATAAGACAATATTCCATTTCAAAGCAAAATCATCCCGGAGCGTGCTTTTAGAAAAAAATAATCTATAAAATCCGTACTTTTGCGGCAAATGATCGCAATAAATAATCTAATATTCGAGATCGGTGCAAGGGCATTATACGACGAAGCAAACTGGCACATCAAACCGGGTGAAAAAATCGGTCTGATCGGTGCAAATGGAACTGGTAAAACTACACTGTTAAAAATAATTGTTGGAGACTACGCCGCTACAAGTGGAACCATCTCCATGGCAAAAGATATTAAGATCGGTTATCTGAATCAGGATCTTCTTTCTTACCAGAGTGATAAAAGCATTTTGCATGTTGCCATGGAGGCTTTTGAGCGCCAAAACCAACTTCATACAGAAATAGAATCCATTCTTAAGAAACTAGAAACGGAGTATACCGATGACCTTCTTCATAAGTTAAGTGATAAGCAAAATGAATTTGAAGCACTTGACGGATATAGTATCGAATACCGCGCACATGAAATCATGGCAGGTCTGGGGTTTAGTGAGGTAGATACACAGCGTACTCTTTCAGAATTTTCAGGAGGATGGCGCATGCGTGTAATGCTTGCAAGGATATTGCTCCAAAATCCCGACATCCTATTGTTAGACGAACCTACCAATCACCTGGATCTTCCATCTATCAAATGGCTTGAAACCTATTTACAGGCTTTTGAAGGAGCAATCGTGATCGTTTCACACGATAGGTATTTCCTAGATAGAGTTGTTAAGAAGATTGTTGAGTCAAGAAAAGGCAAACTAATTCCTTATGCAGGAAACTACAGTTTTTATGTAGAGGAAAAAGGACTAAGAGAAGAAATTCAAAGCGGACAATTTAAAAACCAGCAGGCTAAGATCAAACAAGAAGAGCGTCTAATTGAGCGTTTTAGAGCTAAAGCCAGCAAAGCTAAAATGGCTCAGTCGCGGATCAAAGCCCTTGAAAAAATGGAGCGTGTAGATGATGTGGACGATGACAACCCATCGGTTAACTTCAGCTTTAAATTTAGCAAGCAATCTGGAAGGCATGTTATACGTATTGAAGATTTGAACAAGTCTTATCCGGGTGTGCCAATTGTTAAAAATGCGACAGCAACCATTGAAAAGGGAGATAAAATAGCTCTTATCGGTGCAAATGGTCGTGGTAAATCAACAGTACTTAAGATCATTGCCGGTGCAGATAAAAATAATTTTACCGGTATGTGTGAAACTGGACATAATGTAACACAAACATTTTTCGCACAGCATCAGTTAGAAGCTCTTCATTTAGAGAACACGCTAATTCAAGAGCTTCAAGCATTTGCTCCAAAGCATACAGAAACAGAATTGCGTTCTATTTTAGGATGTTTTTTATTCACAGGAGATGATGTTTTCAAAAAGATCAAGGTTCTTTCTGGAGGAGAAAAGTCAAGGGTTGCACTTGCCAAGGCCTTAACTGCTGATGCAAACTTCCTGATTCTAGATGAGCCTACCAATCACTTGGATATTGCCTCTGTAAACATTCTAATATCTGCTTTAAAACAGTACGAAGGAACATTTATTGTAGTATCTCACGATAGATATTTACTTGATAATGTCGCCAATAAGATTTGGTTCATTGAAGATCAGGAAATCAAAGAGTACCCGGGTACCTATGAAGAATACGAAGAATGGAACTCTAAAAGAGTTTATGTCCCTAAAAATATAGTAGCAACACCTAAAAAAGAGGAAAAGAAAGAAGAGAAAGCAAAGGTTCAAACTGACGATAAAAGTAAAGAGATCAAGAAACTAAATCTTGACCTTCAAAAGCTTGAAGCTGAGATTGCAGAAATGGAAAATTCTGTTAAAGAAGCCGAGTTGGAATTGAGCAGAGAAGAAGTTTATAGTGATCCAGAGAAACTTGCTGAAGCCAACAGGCGTTATCAGCAGTTAGGTCCACGTTTATTAAAAGCCCAGGCTGAATGGGAACGCATGGCAGAAGAGATCATGGAACTCGAAGGAAACTAAAATTTCGATTTCCACATTTTTAAAGCAAGGGCATAAAATGATCGCATGAAGAAAATATCAGTTCTTATTACACTTTTATTGGCCTTCATGAGTGGATATGGGCAAAAAAAAGTGCGTATTCGCGCAGCTGAAGCTCCATTCAATACTATCCGGTATGAAAACTATTCTTACATCCCGGAGATCAGAACGGTTGAATTTTATAATCGTACCAAGGAGCAATCTATTCCGGTTTATATTCTAGGCAGCACAGAAAACCTATTACTAGGCTTTGATGATCTTAGAACTGGAAGCAGGAATATCACCTATTCTATTGAACATTGCGATTCGGAATGGAAAAGCAGTAGGCTCTCACCTATTGATTATCTAGAAGGATTTTCGGAAGACCGGATTATTGATTACCGTAATTCATTCAATACCCTACAAAAGTTCACTCATTATGAACTGAGTATCCCTAATTTAACCATAAAGCCTAAAATTTCAGGCAATTATCTTTTAAAGATTTATGAAGATAATGACCAGCGAAAAATACTGATTACCAGACGGTTTTTTGTTGTTGATCCTCAAACAAGCATTGCAACAGAAATTACCCGATCAAATATTGTAGCTGATCGCGATCAAATGCAAAAAATAAATTTCCTAATCAATCACGGTAAATTAGTGATCAATAACCCATACATAGAAGCAAAAGTTCGGGTATTGCAAAATGGTAGGCATGATAATTCACAAAGCCTGAACCGCCCTACATTCATCAGACCAAATCAATTGGTATATAATGATATGAGATTGTTGGATTTCAAGGCAGGCAATGAATTTAGGCGTTTCGACATTCGAAGCCTACGCTTCAGGACAGAACGAGTTGGAAAAATTATACAGGACACCGTCAACACTATTTACTTGCTGACCGATGTGACAGAAAATAGACCCGGCTATACCTTTATAAATGATGAAAACGGAGCATTTTATGTGCGAAACCTCGACGGACGTGATAACCGTACTGACGCCGATTACACTACTGTTCATTTAAGCCTTTCTGCGAAAAAACCAGCAACTAATGGGAATCTATATGTCGTAGGCCAATTCAATGATTACCGACTTATCGATAAGCTGGATTACGATGAGATTCGAAACCGCTTCAACGGTTCAATATTCATAAAACAGGGTCTAATAGACTATCATTATGTTTGGGTAAATGAAGATGTCAAAACCAGGGATGACGTGCTATTTGATGGTTCACATTTCGAAACTGAAAATAATTATCAGATTTTCTTTTATTACCGAAAACCAGGTTCGAGGTGGGATGAGCTGATTGGTTTTACACAGATTAATTCGGTACGGCTCTAATCCGGATCAAGTCCGGACTGATATAGATTCAAAAAAGATTTTAAGCTTGGTACGGTAACCCTTAACGTCATCGCAAGAAATATCTTTTTATGTATAATCAACACTTGAATTCAAATTACAAAATCGGCAATAATAGTTTTTTAAAAATAGTCTCGCAGAGACGCAGAGACGCTAAACTCTTAATATAAAACAAATTATCATAAATAGTCTGTAACCATTTACGTCTGTATGAGCTTACCATATAGTGCAGACTAGCAATCACAAAAAGGATTATCTTTGCTTCATGAGTACAATATTGAAAAGCCCGCAAGGTTCATTTACGATCATGAATGAACTGGTACTTCCAAACGATACCAATACATTAAATAACCTGATGGGTGGCCGTCTACTTCATTGGATGGATATAGCCGCAGCAATCTCAGCACAAAAGCATTGTAATAATATTGTAGTTACCGCATCAGTAGATAACGTATCCTTCAAGCATGCAATCAAACTGGGCGATGTGATCACGATTGAAGCCAAGGTTACACGTGCATTTAGCACATCGATGGAGGTACGATTAGACGTTTGGGCTGAAAATATCCCTTCTGGAACAAGAGTACGTTCTAACGAAGCTTTTTACACCTTCGTAGCAATCGATGCTAATGGAAAAACAATCCCAGTTCCAGAATTAACGCCTGAAAGCGAAGTAGAAAAAAAACTATTTGATGGGGCCCTGCGACGCCGACAGTTACGACTTGTTCTTGCAGGAAAAATGAAAGCCAATGATGCAACAGAGTTGAAAGCGCTTTTTTTGAATCAAAGTGAGTTGTAAGTTGTAAGTATTAAGTTGTAAGTTGTAGGTTATAAGTTGTAGGTTGTAGGTTATAAGTTGTAGGTTTTAAGTTGAAAGGGGAAAGCGGAAAGGTGAAAGCTGAAAGGTAAAAGCTGAAAGGTGAAAGCAGAGAATAGCAATAATTTGAAATGAAGTAGTTGAAGGCAATTCTAACCACCTAACCAACCCGATAGCTATCGGGTAACCAACTAACCAACTGCCAACAGATAACTGATAACTGATAACAGAAGAAAGGTAAAAGCAGAGAAGAGCAATCATTTGAAATGAAGTAGTTGAAGGCAATTCTAACCACCTAACCAACTAACCAACTAACCACCTAACCACCTAACCAACTAACCAACTAACCAACTGGCAACAGATAACTGATAACTGACAACTGACAACTGATAACAGACAACCCAACAATTAGCTTCCCAATTCCACAATCCTGTCAAACTCCTCTACTTTCATTCCCATTACAGAAAGGCGGCCCTGCTTTACCAAACCGATATTTTGGAGGCGTGAATCTGCTTTAATTTGCTCCAAAGTAACTGGATGTTTAAGGGTTTCAATAGGTACCAAATCAACTACTACCCAATTTTTGTCTTCTGTTGTGGGATCCTGATAGGACTCTTTTACCACTTTGGCTATCCCTACAACTGATTTACCTTCATTACTATGATAAAAGAGAACCAGATCGCCTTCTTTCATCTCTCTCAAATTATTTCTTGCTTGATAATTACGCACACCATCCCAGAAGGTACGACCATCCTGATTGAATGCTTCCCAACTGTATTTAAAAGGTTCTGACTTAACTAACCAATAGTTCATAAACTAAGTGTATTAAATTGGTATAAAAGCTGTTTTCGATGAATTAATCATCAATTGGTGACAGCTTTTGGTGACAAAGATAATTGAAACACCATAGAAAATGAAGAAACATCCTCACACAAATTAATTCCTATCTGGAACGATTACGATTTTACTCTCTACATACCCTCAAACCTGAAAGGGTTTAATAAGTGGTACAAGCTGTAGGAATCATTAAAGAAGGAACAATTGTATATGTGGAAGCTGTGGCTCAGCACAAGAAGCATAAAATAATGTACAGGGTGTTAAATCAGTGGGTACCGGATAGGTTTTTCAATTAATAATTATGCAATAACAGGTTAGTTCACACGATTCACAAGAAATATTTATTCTATGAATATAATTTAATGTACATTTATTTAATCTGATGTAAAATATTAATTTTCAAGCGTTTAAGTAATCTTATAAAGGAATGAAAAATTGTGTAATCCTTTCAAGATTATACTTTCATTGATTTATAGACTTAAGTATTGATAATACTAACCAATTGTATTTTAAACAATAACGACATTTTAAATTGAGAGTAATCAAAAAGCTAAGTAATCTTCTTTTAAAAACACTTTATTTAAATGGAGTATTTTTAACTAAAAACAATTTCATTATTGTTCTAGTTACTTGTCTTACTTTTTCTGTAAACTTTTTGTTTGGGCAGACTAATGTGAGTGGAGTTATTTCTGCTAATACTACTTGGACGAAATTGGGTAGTCCTTATAAATTAACTGGCAATATTGGAATCACATCAAGTGCAACATTGACAATTGAGCCTGGTGTTGAAGTGTTCAGAGAAAATGACTACACAATCATAATTAATGGCACTATAAATGCAATAGGAAATACAAACAATAACATAAAATTTACATCAAGTTATGCATCTGCTGTTAATTTCTTTTTAGATTTTCAGAAGACAAATTTAGCTAATTCTCAACTTAGCTACATCTTATTTAATAATACAATAGATCAAAGACAAAATTTTTTGAGAATAGGGAATGAAGCTGAACATGCAGAACAAACGCCAAAAAATTCAGGTGATTTAGTGATTTCTAATTCAAAATTTACTAATACCTACTTACTAACAAAAGGATATTCAACTTCTAGCAGATTATTAATTAATTATTCTGAGTTAATTAATGTTTATATAATGGGTGGATACCCAAGAACTGAACCAATTATTTTAAGTAATTCATTAATTAATAATTCAACAATTAACTCCGATTCATATAACTATGGTATAACGCTAAATGAATGCATTTCGAAAAACAGTAATTTTTTAATGGGTTGTTGCGGTGCTAATTTTACAATTCAAAGAACAAGTTTTCTAGACTGTCAATTTGGTGGAAGAGGTGATTATGGGCAAATGGATATTACCAAATCTATTTTAATAAATACTCCAATAAATTATCCATCATCAACAGTCAACATAACTTCTTCAATTATATTATCAAATAAAAATAATTTAACTACCTCAAGGGATTTTGGAGGATCTGCAAGTATTGATGCATTAGTTTCTATGGGAGGTGGGAGTATCACTAAGCTAAACATATCTTCTAAAGATTATTATGCTGTTAGGTTCAATTCTGGAAATAGCACAATTTTAAATTCATCATTCTCCAAATCTAGGGATGCAATTTACTTCAGTAATTTTGGATCTATATCATTTACAAATACAAACATAAATAACAATGGAAATTATTTTTTATATAATAATTCAACAAAACCATTAACGCTAAACAATACATATTTTGATGGGCAATCAAGTAGCAGTATAGATTCTAAAACATTTGATTATAATGATGATTTTAATAAAGGACTAATAACATTGAATAACAATGTTCAACAGAAAAATTTAAATTCTCCAATAACTCCTGTTTCAAATGTTGCCAAATATCTTGCCAATGATAGAATTATTTTAACCTGGTCTGCCAACACTGAATCCGACATTGCCGGTTACAAAGTATATTACGGTGGATACACTGGTTATTCATATACTACATCTGTTGATGTCGGAAATGTATTAACCTATACATTGCCTGCAGGAGTAGGTATTAACGATGACATTGCCGTTACTGCTTATGATACAAGTAAGGATGGAACTGATGATCAGTTTGATGGCAATGAATCCTGGTATTCACCTGCTAATAAAACGCCTGAGGCACCGGCAGATTTAAAAACAGATATTGCTGCCAAGAAAATAAAATTAAGTTGGACTGCAAGTACTTCCACTGGTGTAAATGCATATTATGTTTACAGGTCTACCAATGGCACAACTTATGCAAAAGTAGGAAGCGCTGTAAGTTCAAATTTTATTGATCGCGGACTTACGGCTCAAACAAAATATTACTATAAAATATCTGCAATAGATAGCCTGGATTTAAGTTATGATAATTATGGATTAGAAAGCCAGTTTTCAGATGTAGTATCTGCTTCACCCAATAATATAATTTATGTAGCTAAAAATGGGAACGACGCGAATATTGGCAGTAAAACAAGTCCGAAATTAAAAATTTCTGCTGCCAGCACTGATGCAGTTTCTGGTGATTCGATATTAATTAATGATGGAACTTATACTGAAAATATTAGTTATCGTGATAAGCAATTAAGCTTTATAGGAATAAATGGTGCTACTAAAGTTATTTTGAAACCATTATTGTCAAGCCAAATTATGGCTATTACTCAAAATGGAGATAAAAGTTTATTTAAAGGATTAACATTTGCCGATGGAGGAAATTCTGCAGGATCGGCTATTTATACACAAACTTCAAATCCAATAATTGAAAATTGCATTTTCAGAAACCATTCACAAGGGAGTATTTTGCAATTAAACCGAAATAATTTTACTATCACTAATTGCTTGGTATATAATAATAATGCAAATGTATTTTTAGATTTAGCGAATGGTTTAGATTCGATTCCATACATCAACAACATAACCTATACAAATAATACCAATAATTGGTTTTATGCCACTGGTATAACAACATTTGCTCCAAATGTAAAAAATTCGATTATCTGGAATTCATCAGCTATTAAGTATCAAGGGGGTTTATCCATAGAAAATAGTATAGTCAAGGGAGGTTTTCCAGGTACAACATCTAATATTGATACAAGCCCAAGATTTTTAGATAGTTTAAACAATGACTTTAGACTAGCTAATTATTCGCCGGCTATTGGGCTAGGTCGTTCCATTTCTGGAATAACTACAGACATTCTAGACCTGCCTAGACCAGGACCCTCGGCATCTAATCCAGATGCAGGAGCTTATGAAAATATTTATAGCCAGCCTTCGCCCTACGTTGTAGCTGATAGCTCTAATAATGGTATGATATCTTTTAAATTTAAGCTGGCGGGATTAAATAATTTGAAAAAAATAAATGTTTATAAGGGATTATCCTCAGCCCCATCTACAAAATATCAGTCAATAAATCCAAACATAGAATTTACGGATAGCTTAAATCAGGAATTTAATAAGCCACTTCATTATAGGTTTACTTCGGTTGATTTATCAGATAGAGAGAGTGGTTTTTCTAATGAAATAAAAACAATTGCTTTTACCTCCCCAAAGCTAAAAGCTCCCTTAAATCTTTCATTAAAGATAGATACAACTATTTCATTTTCGTGGTCAAAGATAGATAGTGCTTCACTTTACACTCTTCAATTTAGTAAAGATTCAACTTTTAGTACTGACTTGACTGAGAAAATAGTACCTGATACATTCTTGGTTCAAAGTAATTTAACTCATAATTCAAAATACTATTGGAAGGTAAAGTCAAGTTCCGGGAAGGCATATAGTAAATGGTCTCCAAAATTTAATTTTAAAACTTTTATCGCTTCTCCAAAGCTATTAAGTATAAAAGCTGGAAATAAAATCGATACGCTTTTTTGGGCTACCAATTCGAATAAGAACATAAAATACTTTAAAATTTATAGAGATACACTTATAAACCCAAGCAAATTAATTGATTCAATTTCTGGCAAAGTGAATACGTATATTGATAAATCTACGCTACAATTAAATCGAAAATATTATTATCGAATGGTTGCAGGTAATTTTGAAAATGAAGAAAGTGAGTATAGTAATGTTTTAGAAGCAATACCATTTAATTCAAGACCATCAGTAATAAAATTTGAAAATAAGACATTTAACAATGTTGGAGAATACAACTTTATCAGAGCAACCTATTCATCATACGGCAGTAAGGATATTGATGGAAAAATAACTAAATACGAATGGTTTGTAAATGATAGTTTAGTTAACTCAAGTGACACTATTTTCGTCAATTATTATAAGCAAGGAACGAATAAGTTGATGTTGAGAATTACTGATAATGATGGGGGCAAAGATTCAACGACTGCATATATTTCCTTAGTTTCTTTTACAAAAACTTTTAAAGGAGCATTTTATGGTGGTATTACTGCATTAAATTCCAATATAATATATGCAGCTGATTCAAATTTTGATCCGATCAATGGAGCGTCTGTAAGTTTAGTTAATCGTTCTGGAAATTCTATTTTCCCCTTGGTAGTTTCATCTAAAATTTTTACTACGCCATCTGTTACAGCAGATTCTTCTGTATTCATTACCAGTGGAAGTTCCTTAAATGGTTTTAACAAAACTGGAGCACCACTTTGGCCAACTATCCCCCTAGGTGGTTTATCTTTAGTTACTCCAACTATTGACTCTCAATTTGAAAGAATTTATCTAGGGGTTTCAAATAAGAATTTCTTTGCAATTGATTCAAAAACAGGTAAAGTTGCCTGGAATATAATTTCTGATGCGCCAATAAATGCATCTGCAGTAATTACAGGAGATCGAAAACTGATTTTCACAAGTGATCAAGGAACTATTTATGGATTTGATATTAAGACTAACATCATA
>CANKAT010000026.1 GCA_947479815.1 Sphingobacteriaceae bacterium | reverse complement strand
GAGGTCTGAAGTCAGAGGTCTGAAGCCTGAAGCAGAATCTATCTCAATACTCAATACTCTATAATCAATACTCCTTACTCAATACTCAAATTAGCACTGAATAGTCCTTTGTCTTTGATCTTTGTTCCTGGTTCTGTTGTCAGTTGTCAGTTATCAGTTGTCTGTTATCAGTTGTCTGTTATCTGTTATCTGTTTTCTGAGGTAAGAGGTCTGAAGTCAGAGGTCTGAAGCCTGAAGCAGAATCTATCTCAATACTCAATACTCAATACGCAAATTAGCACTACAAAGTCTTTTGTCTTTGATCTTTTGTCTTTTGTCTTTGATCTTTTGTCTTGGTTCTTGGTTCTTGGTTCTTGGTTCTTGGTTCTTGGCTCTTGGTTCCTGATTCTACTTAATAAAATTCTCGTACAAACTATTCACTCCAGCCCTTAAAACATCATTTAGTCCATTTCTTGAGCTTGGATTACAGCCATTAGTAATCACCACAATTCCAAATTTCTCTTTAGGATTAAAAAACATGGCGCTGTATAGTCCGTATGCTGAACCAGTATGTCCGGTCATTATTTTACCCGGTATAACATCTTCACGATTTGCAATTGCCATTCCATAGCCTTCTTCCTCAGATATTTTGGTTTGCATTAAGCGGGCACTTTTCTTTGACATGATTCTGGTTCCTTTATATTTACCATAGTTCATATGCATGGTCATATATTTTGCAAGGTCGGTAGCAGAAATTTTCATTCCACCGGTTGGAGAAAAAATAGGGGTACTGTATCCCATTACATAATTCTTTATTTCCTCTTTTCTGGGAGCGTAAGCTAATGGTGATGGGATTAATCTTTTAGTGCTTGTATTGTATTCGTGCAAAGTGGCAAAGCGCATAGCATCCAATGAATCAACATTGTATCCTCCATATAAACCCAATGGATTTAAGATGTGTTTATTTACATATTGATCGAAGCGTTCTCCTGAGTATTTCTCAATCACGGTTCCGATCATGTTATAATTTAGATTACAATAGCGATAATCTGTTCCTGGTTTAAAATCGCTATAGCATTTTTGCCAATCTGGGTTTTTAGCCGGATTAATGGCATCAAGTGTAAAATATCCCTGGCTATCGTTAATGCTTGAAGTATGGGATAAGATCATTCTCAAGGTGATTACTGTTTCCGGAAATTTAGGATTCCTAATATTGAAGCCCACCAGATTACTGAAATCATCATCCAGTGAAAGCTTTCCAGCTTCTATCAACTGCATGATTGAAGTGGCTGAGAATGACTTGGATATCGAAGCAATCCGGAAGATATTTTCATCAGTGAGGGGAGCATTGGTGGTGTTATCTTTCACTCCAAAAGAATGGCTGTAAATAATATTGCCTTTCTTTACTACGGCGACAGAAAGCCCCACTACGTCTAGTTTTTTCATGATCTCACCCAAATCAGCTTCTGCTTTTTCATTTTGAGCAAATCCAGATAATGAAATAAAAAGTAGAAAAAGGATGGATGTAATTTTTGGAGAAAGTAATTTGATCATTATTTTATTTTTTATAAATCTATACATATTTATTAGGCTGTTGGGCTTTTGAATTAACATAAAAAATGATTAAGATATTCTGACTAGCATAAATTTCCAACTCTAGGTTTGGTATATAGTATCATATAGCTATATAAATTAGAAATTCTTCTGAATATTATGGGAGCGCTCCCGAAATTTGGGACCGTTCCCGGTATTTTTTTGTTAGAATTCTGTCAAGTTTTTTTTCTCTTAATAATACATTTATATAAGTTTAGATTGCTAAAATATTAGTATTAAGTGTTGTATATAATGAAATTAGAAAAATTTAATCACCGAAGAAACTTTATTAAAAAGACGGGCTTAGCTTTAGCTAGTTTATCAATTGTCCCAGGATTGAGTTTTGGAAGTGAGGGTATAAATCCTATTCTTTTCCAAGAACCCGACCATCAATTAAATAATCCTGATGGACTTAAAACAGTAGCTTTTATATGTAATATATATTTCAGTATATCGCATGCGGATGCTATAGGCACTAAACTTTTTTTGGGAAGTCCGATGGATCAGGGCCAGGGTATAGTTCCTCCAAAAATAAAGATAGTGTCAATGTATATTGCGCAAATTGGATCTAATGATATTGGTGTTCAGATGGCCAAAAAAAATGGCGTCACTTTATATCCCACTATTGCTGATGCATTAACACTGGGAGGAGATAAACTGGCGGTTGATGCTGTTGTTTACATCGGGGAGCATGGCGATTACCCAAATAATCGCTTTGGCGAAAAAATGTATCCCCGTATGAATACTTTAGAACAAATTTTCAGAGTATTTGATGCTTCCAATAAATCAGTTCCAATCTATTCAGACAAGGCCTTGTCTTATAGTTGGCTTGATAGTAAGTGGATTTTTGATCGGGCAAAAGAACTAAATGTTCCTATGATGACAGGATCATCTTTGACCTATACCTCGCGTGATCCTTATCTAGTTCATCCTTTAGGTACAAAAATTACTGAAGCTGTGGCAATTGGACCATCTACTCTCGATTCTTATGGTTTCCATGTAACAGAAATTCTGCAGTTAATGCTTGAGCGCAGAGCTGGCGGAGAAACAGGTGTTGCAAGCGTTCAAACGCTTAAAGGTGATGAGGTTTGGGCTGCAATGGATTCGGGAGAAATTTCCTGGAAATTAGTTCAAGCAGCTTATGATAGGATTTCATTTAAGCTTCCAGGTTCAATTCGCGATTTAGTTACAATGCCGTACGCAGTAAAAGTATCTTACATTGATGGTACCAGGGGGGTAATTCTAATGCTAAATGGATTTCAATTGCAAACTAGGCCAGATGGCCTGAATAATAGGTCGGGATGGGCATATGCAGCCCATGCTGATGGTAAAATTGTTTCTACAGAATTTGTTCTTGATGCGAGTGTTGGACGCTATCACACTAGCTACCTGTGTTATAATATCGAACAATTTATTATGACGGGCAAGCCACCTGCACCTTTTGAACGAAGCCTATTCACTAGTAGTATTATTGATATGGGTATCCGATCACTTAATGAAGGTGGTAAATTAAAGAAGACCCCATTTTTGGAAATGAAATACTCAGGCGAAGGGTATGAACCATATATACCTAAAAATCCTTGGCCTCCAACCGAACTAAGTACAGGCATTTGGCCACCAAAAGGGTATGAGTTTATTAACAAAAAGTAGTACAGAATACAAATATTTCATTTTCATTAATTGTAAATACGATGATGGAAATAATTTTGAGGAAGTAGGAGGTCTCTTTTTTTAAAAAATAAAACGAATGAAACGTAGAGAATTAATTAAAGGTATGGTTCTCCTTCCAATGGCTAAAAATCTATTTGGACTAAAATCTGCATCAAGTTCAACTTTGTTGCTAGAAGGATCAAATCCATCTTTAAGTTCTTCTGAAATACTTAGCGAGCCTGCATTTGTTATGGATGGACATGTTCATGTAATGTCCCGGCAGCTTTTACAAGGTCTTGACATAGGCCAATTTTATTCAGATGGTCTGGTAGATTTACCACGTTTACAGAAGGGAAAAATAAATGCCATGTTTTTCTCTGTTTATACACCTGAGCCTTATTATTCGGGACATTTTGAGGTTAAAAATACCTTTCGGGTGGTATCATTAGCCCTGGATCAGATACAAAAAAACAATGCAACCATTGAACTGGCATTAAATGCTTCCCAAATTGAGGAGATCAATAGCCGAGGAAAGATGGCAGCAATTCTAGATCTTGAAGGAAGTTTCGACATGGAAGGGGATTTAAATCTACTGAGGGCGCTATATCGTTTGGGGCTAAGATCTATGCAACTCACTGCTCACAACGAAACTAATTCATTTATTGATGCTTGTAATGGTAAAGAATTGTGGAATGGCATTAATGAAAAAGGCCAAACTATAATTGAAGAGATGAACAAACTAGGGATGGTTATTAATGTTGCCCATGCCTCATCTAATGCAATTATACAAGCTGCTAATGTCAGTAAACATCCAGTTGCATTCACCCATGGTGGCTTTCGCGGAATTGTTGATATAAAAAGAAATATTTCTGATGATGCTGCTAAAGCTGTTGCGGCCAAAGGTGGTGTAATCGGTCTTCAATTTGGGAACTACTTTAATGGTCCTAAATATTTCAATTGGGAAAATTCAAAGCCGAATTCTGCAATACCAAAGGTAGAAGTGGAGAAGCCGTTTTTGACTATAGAAGATGCAGATAGAGAAGTTGCTAAACGTTTGCCTTATGTCTTTCGTGGAGTTATACCAGATGAGTATAGAATGGGTACTGATCAACTGGCTAAAGCTATCGACTACGGGATTCGTTTGGTTGGAGAAGATCATGTTGCGCTAGGGTCAGACTTTGATGGCGGTATTGCTCTTCCAAAAGAAATGAAAGATGCGAGTGATTATCCTGAAATGTATAAAGCATTAAAGTCAATTGGCTATTCGCAATCCCGTATCAATAAGGTGATGGGACTGAATTGGCTTCGATTGATAAGAGATGTGACTGAAGGGAAATAATTAATACCATAGAAAAGTATTAAGGAGTTATATAAATAAATAGGCAATTATTTATTATCAAGATCATTCAGAGTGATAGTTAAAAATTGGATTACAGATCAAAAGGAAAATGATCTACCGATTTTTTAAAAATTTAATAGCACAAGTTAAGTTATTATAGTACCAATGCACTAAAAATGGCTCATCAATAGGGCCGTATTCAATTTGTAATATTTTAAAAATAAATTATGTTAAAAGGAATTTTACCTGCAATACCAACCTGTTTTACCATAGATAATCAAATCGATATGGAAGCACAGAAAAAAGTTATTCAGTTCGTAATTGCTGCGGGAGCACATGGCATTGTTTTCCCTGGATTGGCAAGCGAATATAATTATCTGACTTCCTTCGAACGGTTGGAATTAATAAAATTACTTGTTGCAGAAGTTGATGGGCGTTTGCCTATTGTAGCAGGGATTGGTGCTTCCAGTAAAGAAGAATCCATTCTTTTGGGTAAAGAAGTCATGAAAAACGGTATTGATCATTTTATGCTTATGGCTCCAAAGGAGTTTGAAAAGGATTTAGATAAACACAGAGTGTTTTTTCAGGATGTCGCTGCGGCATTGCCAAATGGAATAATAGTACTTCAAAATGCTCCTTCACCAAGTGGAGCTGGCCTTAATGCTGAAGAATTAATACTTATTTCAAAAAATAATGAAGCTATTAAATACATTAAAGAGGAAACCCTCCCTTCGGGTCCAACCATTACGGCTTTGTTGAATAGTAATTTGCCGCATTTATTGGGAGTTTTTGGCGGTGCTGGCGCAAGATTTATAATTGATGAACTCAACCGAGGTTCTTTAGGAGCCTTTCCAGCTGCTGAAATCATTGATTTGCATGTTGCTATTTATCATGCACATCTAAAAGGAGAGGCAAAAAAAGCTCGAAATTTGTATAGAATGAGTCTTCCACTATTGACTGCTCAAATGATTTATCGAATGGAACTCACGAAATATATCCTCAAAAAAAGAGGTATTGTCGATGCCTTACATGTTAGGGTTCCTCTACCAAAATTAGATACTCAAGCTAAACTAGATTTAGACTTGATTTTACAAGATCTACAAGAAGAAAATATTTTGATGTGAAATTAAAAAATTAAGCTCGACCGTCAATTGACTGTATTTTAAGGACTACAATCAACTAAGTGAAGTCTAGTTGAACTGACTATTGAAATGCTCACATTCAGAGTATAAGCAAGGTTGATTCAATTAAAGGTTCTATGTGTTATTCAAAAAATACATTGGCAAAAATGTTATAATACTAGTATTTAAGGGTTGATAAATAAGATTATTTGTAAAATTTAATTAAGACTATAATGGGAAAATTCGATTACTACACAATTATAATTTATGTGCTAGGAATGTTTGCTATTGCCTTTTTTTCTGCCAAGAGAACAACTAATCAAAAAGATATGTTTGTAGCAAGCAGACAGGCGCCTTGGTGGGCTGCTGGAATTAGTAGTTTTATGACGATGTTTTCAGCGGGTACCTTCGTTGTTTGGGGAGGTATTGCATACAAAATGGGACTTGTAGCGGTAGTTATCAATATGTGTTATGGAGTAGCGTCCTTGCTAGCCGGATATTTTGTTGCAGGCAAATGGAATCAACTCGGTGTAACCTCACCGGCAGAATACATCAATTTACGATTTGGAAAAATTGGACTCCATTTTTACACTTGGACATTGATGATAAAAAAAATGATTGCAGTAGCAGTTTCATTTTATGCACTAGCAATTGTCTTAGTGGCCTTAATCCCTTTAGATGAAGGAAACTTCCTTAGAAATTCGACCACAGGATACCTATCCCTTACCTGGGCTGTAATTATTTTTGGATCTATTGTGGTTATATACACAATGATAGGTGGATTATGGGCCGTTCTAATGACCGATGTTGTTCAATTTATCTTATTGGTATTAGTTGTATTGCTAGTTGTAATCTTGATGATAGCTAAAGTTGATGACTTTGGTGAATTAATGCTTAAGCTACCACAAAATTTCTTCTCCCCAACATCGAATGATTATGGCTGGTTATTTTTAGTAGGATGGGTTACCATTAACTTTTTTATTTGTGGAGCAGAATGGGCTTTTGTTCAACGTTTTTTGTCAGTTAAATCGCCATCTGATGCTAAAAAATCTGCTTATATTTTTGGGATTATGTACTTGATATCACCAATTTTATGGTTTTTACCACCATTAATTTACCGAGGAATCAATCCTGATGCCAATCCGGAGCAAGCCTATATCTTGGCTGCTAAATCTGTTTTGCCATTTGGTGTTTTAGGACTGATGTTTGCGGCAATGTTTTCTGCAACAGCCAGTTTTGCAAGTGGGCAACTTAACGTATTTGCAGGTGTTCTAACTACTGATTTTTATCGCCCATTAATCAACCCAAAAGCATCAGGAAGAGTTTTAGTTAAAGTGGGGCGTATTTTTACTGCCATACTCGGATTAGTCTTAATTATGCTCGCTTTACTAATTCCTAGTATGGGTGGAGCAGAAAAAGTAATAATCTCCATTAACTCTTTATTGGTATTACCCTTATTAGCTCCTACTTTATGGGGTATGTTTAGTCGCCGCATTGGGTTAATGGAAATGTGTATTGTCACATTAACAAGTTTTATACTTGGTGGTATTCTTCGTTTTGGTCTTTCAATTCAAAGTAATGATATTGATATTTTAGTAGGAGTCTTGTTTCCTATTTTGCTTCTAATAATAATTGAATATTTAGGTAAAAATAAGGTTGATAAAGGATGGACAGCTATTGAAAATTTACGCATCTCTTCTATTGAAGTTTTAAAGGGTGGTGTAGCGCCAAAAGTATTTGACACATTCCCAGGAAAAGTTATAATCGTAAGTTTAGTTTTTTGTGCAATTGGTTTGTTTTTTCTTTCATCAATGACTAATAGTGGAAGAATGATTATTGCTATTTTTGGCATTATCCTCTTACTTATTTCATTCATAATACATCTAGGAATGAAGAAAATGATTTTAAAACACAAAGAACTTATAACGTGATTTTTAAAAACGATTTTGCTTAACACTTTAAATAGTAATTGTCAACATCACTATAGTTTTTCACTACTAGTGTTAATTACAGTCCATTTAAACTAATTTTAATTATGAGTCCAACCATTGATACCCTAGTCATTCTTGTTTTTTCTGCATTCGTATTATGTATTGGACTCGTATTTTCTAGAACAGGAATTAACTTAAAATCTTTTTTTGCAGGAGGTGAGTCTGTGCCTTGGTTTATTGGAGGATTGTCTCTTTTTATGAGCTTTTTTTCGGCTGGAACATTTGTTGCCTGGGGTTCAATTGCCTATAAATATGGATGGGTAGCCATTACCATTCAGTGGACCATGTGTATTGGAGCTTTATTCAGCGGTTTGTATCTGGCTCCCTTATGGAAATCAACCGGTAACCTGACTGCTGCTGAGTTTATCAAGGAACGCCTTGGTCCTCAAGTGCAAAAGACGTATATCTATATTTTCATGATGGTCTCATTATTCATAAAGGGGACCGTTTTGTATCCGGTTGCCAAACTTGTCAGTGCTTCATTAGGGTATCCCTTAATGCCTTCAACAATTGTTATGGGCTTATTTATGATTGCTTATACTGCTGTTGGTGGACTTTGGGCAGTAATGGTTACTGATATTCTTCAGTTTGTGATCTTAACTGCTGCGGTATTGATCATACTCCCTCTTTCATTTGACGCAGCGGGAGGCATATCAAAATTTCAGGCGAATGCACAAGAGGGCTTTTTTGATTTGATCAATGGTGAATTTACCCTAGTATTTATCATTGCATTTACACTTTACCATATTTTCTATATTGGTGGTAACTGGACCTTTGTACAACGTTATACCAGTGTTAAGGATAGTAAATCAGCCAGAAAGGTAGCCTATCTTTTTGCAGGTTTGTACCTAATTAGTCCGGTGTTATGGATGTTGCCGCCAATGATTTACAAGACCATTAACCCATCCCTGACAGGTTTGGATACCGAAAATGCATATCTAATGGTTTGTCAGTTAGTGCTTCCTCCCGGATTATTGGGCTTGATGCTAACCGGAATGTATTTTTCAACTTCTGCATCTGCCAATACAACCTTAAATGTTGTTTCTGCAGTATTTACGAATGATATTTATAAAGGTAGAATCAATCCTGCGGCAAGTGACCGTAAACTCATGAGTGTGGCCCGACTGTCATCTTGGGCAATTGGACTAGGAATGATTGCTATTGCACTTATGGTTCCGTATATCGGTGGTTTGGTGAATGTTACGCTCAGCGTGGGTGCTATAACCGGAGGGCCAATTTTAGCTCCGCCTATCTGGGCTTTGTTCTCTAAAAGGCTTAGCGGAAAAGCTACATTGATCATAACCTGTGTCAGTTTGGGGATCAATCTAATCTTTAAAATCATTTTACCCTTCCTTATTGATTTCAAGCTTAGCAGGGCCGAAGAAATGTTGATAGGAGTTGGAGTACCGCTTTTACTTCTTATAGCTAATGAAGTTAGGGCTTATTATGCCAATTATCTTAGTCCACAATATTTAGAATTTCAAACCTATAAAAGCTCAAGAAAGCTTCAAAAGGATAATTTAACGGATGAAGAAATCAGTGAATCTTTACAACAAAATAAATTTGGATTGAAAATCACTGCTTTTGCACTCGCTTTTACAGCATTGCTCTTAATGATTCTGGGCTTAATTACTAAAGATAATATGGGTCTGTTGGGCACCATAGCCGTATTGATTTTTATTCTCGCTATCATTCCATGGAGAGCTTCAAAAAGAATTGTATTCTATTCCAAGAATTAAATTGTTTATTAATATTAATTATCGTTTATGATTAAAAGTGAGTTTTCCTCTGTCGGTCGTTCAGTTAATGAGCAGTCAATTAATGCTGATTTGGTTTTCATTGGGGGTGGTATCGCAGGAACATGCGGAGCCATTGCTGCAGCAAGAGAGGGTTTAAAGGTTATTTTGGTTCAGGATAGGCCAGTACTTGGTGGAAATGCCTCGAGCGAAGTGCGATTATGGATTTTAGGAGCAACCTCAAGCATGGGAAACAATAACCGTTGGTCAAGAGAAGGAGGGGTTTTGAGTGAGATCTTGATTGAAAATATGTACCGTAATCCCGATGGGAATGCAATAATTCTGGATACCATTTTGTTAGAAAAGGTAAAAAATGAGCAGAATTTAACACTTCTATTGAATACTGCGGTTTATGAAGTTGTAAAATCTGCTCCCGATGTAATCAAAGAGGTTATTGGATTTTGCAGTCAGAATTCTACCCGCTATATATTATCTGCATCTTTTTTTTGTGATTCATCTGGTGATGGGATTGTGGCATTTCAGGCAGGAGCCGCTTTCAGGATGGGAGCAGAGTCAAAAGATGAATTTGATGAGGGTTTTGCACCCGATAAAGAATATGGCGAACTTTTAGGGCATTCCATTTACTTTTTCACTAAGGACGCTGGTCGTCCAATAATGTTTACTGCTCCTTCTTATGCCTTAAAAGATGTTTCTTCAATAGTTAAATACCGTTCATATGATACCAGTGTTCATGGTTGTAAGCTTTGGTGGCTTGAATACGGAGGAAGGTTGGATACCATACATCAAACCGAAGAAATTAAATGGGAATTATGGAAAGTAATCTATGGAATATGGGATCATGTTAAAAACTCCGGAAAATATCCCGAAGCCGAAAACTTAACCTTGGAATGGGTCGGTCAAATTCCGGGTAAGCGTGAAAGCAGGAGGTTTGAAGGAGATTATATTCTTTCTCAAAAAGATGTTGTGGAACAGCTCGAGCATCCAGATGCGGTCTCCTATGGGGGATGGTCATTAGACCTACATCCTGCCGACGGGGTTTTTAGTGAAAGGCCTGGTTGTAATCAATGGCATTCAAAAGGGGTTTATCAGATCCCGCTACGATGCATGTATAGCAAAAATATTAAAAATTTGTGGTTAGCCGGTCGAATTATAAGTGCTAGTCATGTGGCATTTGGTTCGGCTAGAGTAATGGCCACGGTATCTTATTCGGCACAAGTAATAGGTTTAGCAACCCAGTATTGCCTGAAAAACGGAATTACCCCTTCCAAACTTGCTAATTCTGAAAAAGTTCAGGAATTGAGGCAGGAATTGATGCAAAAGGGACATTTTATTCCAGGCTTAGCGCCTGAAAGAACAAATTTAGCACATCAAGCGGTTCTTAGTGCCAGTTCTGAATATAAACTTGAAGAATTTTTGGCTGATGGAAACTGGCAGAAACTTGAATATTCTACTGCCCAGTTATTGCCTGTTGCCTCTGGAGATCAGCTAAAGATCAGTTTTAATGTAGATGCAACAGAAAATTCAAATTTAAGTCTGCAATTACGCGTCAGTGCCAAAGCAATTAATTATAGCCCTGAAATAGTCCTTGAAACACATAATCTTTCGGTAAACGAAGGCAAAAGTACATTAACTGTTGAATTTGATCATATCATAAGTAAGGAGCAATATGTTTTTGTTTGTATTCTCAAAAATGAGCTAGTTTCAGTTCAAACAAGCAAAATGTTTCTAAGTGGAACCATGATGTTAATGAACAGATATGACAAATCTGTGGCCACAAGTGGAGTGCAGTTGCCACCTGATGGTATAGGAATCGATTCCTTTGAATTTTGGCTTCCTTCAAGAAGACCGGCAGAACAAAATCTGGCATTTAAACTAGCTACTGTAATCAAACCCTTTAAAGTTTCAAATTTGATTAATGGCTTGTGCCGCCCAACGAATGCAGCTAATGTTTGGGTAGCTTATCTTAATGATGAACATCCATTTGTAACCTTAAGCTGGGATGAGCCAATTGAGATCAAGCGAATTGTTTTATTTTTTGATTCAGATTTTGACCATCCACTTGAATCAACCCTAAGGGTTCATCCTGAGCGGGTTGTGCCTCATACAGTCAGAAATTACAGGATTATAGATGCTGAAGGTAACCTGATAGTTGAAAAGGCAGGTAATTATCAGACGGTTAATGAAGTGATCTTAGATAAGTTGATCAAAACATCTTCTATAAGCATTTTCCCTGAACATCCATCAGGCGGTGTGCCGGCTGCAATATTTGAGGTGCAAGTGTTTTAAAGGGATTAAAAATAATAGGATTCAGTCAGGTTCTGATTCCTGTAACATGCTTGAGTTTCTTACGATTAGCTCAGAATCAAGGGTTTTAGTAACCGCTTTCCATTGCGAGACGTCTTTATCTATGAGGTCTAGTAATAATTGCATCGATGTACTACCTATGAGCCTTTTTGGTTGAGCTACAGTGCTGAGTCCAGGTTCAATCAGATTGGAGCCATAGTCATTACTGAAACCTACAATTCCAATTTGTTGTGGGATCTGTATTCCCATATTTTTGATCGTACGGATTGCTTCGATTGCGGCAGGATCATTGGCAATGAATAATCCATCAGGTGGATTTTTAAGCTCCATTAAATGTCGGATATAGATCTTAACTTTTTCTAAGGTAAAATCGTATGGGATGATCAATGATTCGTCAATTGGAATTTTATGTTTCTTTAGGGCATCTAAATATCCCTTCAAGCGTTTTCTGCTCGTGATCAATGAATCAGGTCCTGCTAGATGAGCTATTCTTTTTTTACCCGTAAGGATAAGGTGCTCTACAGCACCAATTGCAGCTTCATAATCATTGATAACTACTTTAGGCACAATCAGTTCATCGCAAACTCGGTTAAATAATACCATCGGTATGCCTTTTCTCTGAAAAATTTTCAAGTGTTCATAGCCTCGTGTTTCCTTCGAAATTGAAACTAATATTCCGTCTACCTGGCTGGCTAGCATTACCTTGGTGTTTGCTACTTCGGTCTCGAATTTCTCATTCGATTGGCTGACTATAACATTATAACCATATTTACTCGCTAACTCTTGGGCACCAATTACTACCTGCGGAAAAAACGAGGTCTCAAATTCAGGAACTATAATCCCAATCAGATTACTTTTTCTTGAAATGAGATTAATGGAAAGCATATTGCGCTGATAATCTAGTTTTTCAGCAAGTTCAAGAACGGCCTTTCGGGTTTCAGCTTTTACTTGCGGGTGGTTTGTTAAAGCGCGTGAAACCGTTGACTTGGATATATTTAATTCCCTTGCAATGTCATATATTGTGGTTTGGCGTAACTTCATTTTAATCCCGAATGCCTAAAAATAAGATTAATTATTCTTAATGCCATTGAGATTTAAGATATATGGTGGATATAATTTTCCTAAATATTTTCCAGATTATTCCTTTGAGTTCAGATATTCGATTTCTGAAAATACTCTTAATGGAGTCTTGAAGGTGTTAATGATTATATTTTTTTTGGGATTACTATAAAATCCTTATTAATACAATTCAGTTGGAGGATCACTTTATCCAGATAATCCATAGTTAAATTAACTCTGCCATTTTCTAGACGCCAAACATATTGACGATCTACCTCAAGAAGATCAGCTAAGTGTTTCTGTGAAAATCGTTTTTCTTTTCTTCGGGATTTTATCATTGACCCTATTATTACTTTTGAACTCTCCATAATCTTCTACAGTAAATTAATAAAAATATAAACGTAAGCCAGTAACCATAAAGAGTTTACAACATCATAAATGATGTTAAAAAGACAACAATGGTTTAATTATAAAGAAATTGATTTGTAAAAAAAATACTTTAAAATGGAGCAACTTGGGGGTTAAAAGAATACCAACTGTTTAATTACAGCATGGAATTTTGCTTTTGTGCCATTTAATATAAAACCAACTTACGGTTTTTATCGTATATAAGTAGTTTTTTTAAGAATTTAGTTTACGATTTGTGAATAATAGTCAATGTTGATAGTTGCAGTGTCGCCCTAAAATTAGGCATAACGGGCTTGCGCAACAGAAAAGAAATTATTTACTTATGAAAGGGGGGTGGCTGAACTATAATTTTAAACACATTTCATCTGGAGTTAAAACTGCAATTTCACTTGTTTTAAAATCCTTTGTATTTCTGGTCACGATGAAATCAATTCCAGTGATTGAAGAAGCACAAAGAATTTGTATGGCGTCTTCAAAATCTTTATGAATGGAGCGTAACCCTTTTTTTAACACATCGAGGTCGACAGGAATCACATCAAGAAATTCCAGTAGATTGGACAGGATATTTCGTAGTTCCTTTTCGTCCACATATTTTTTTAGAAGGTAATGCGCAGTTGCGATTGAATGTGATGAAGTATAAAGTTGCATTTTGTGCTCCTCAGCACTTTTAAAAATTTCAATTGCATGTTTACTGAATGGCTTCCTGTCTGCTATCAAATCGACCAAAATATTAGTGTCAAGAAAAACTCTGATCATAGTAGGTGTTTCTTTTCAATGGCCGAACGTAATTCTTTATTGTAGTTAAAGTCTGCAGGTAATTGAACCGACCCGACTAACTTTTTAAGTTTGGGAGACATGTCCGAATTACTATCTTCTTCAGTTATTGTTTCAAGATAGTTCTCAATCAATTCAGACAGGCTCCTTCCCGTTTTCTTTGCATATGATTTTGCCCTTTCTATTATTGTCTTTTCTACAGTCAATGTTAACTTGGTTGTCATGATACGTATTTATAAATCAAAGATACGTATTTACAATAGAATTCAAAAACGTATAAAAAAAACAAAAGCCCAATACTTTTATATCAGGCTTTTTGTACTCGGAGCGGGTCCCGATAGCTATCGGGGCGAACCCGCATTCACTTTATTGTATGTAAAAAACAAAAAACCCTCTATACAATACGTAAAGAGGGTTTTTGTACTCGGAGCGGGAATCGAACCCGCACGACCTTTAAGGGTCACAGGATTTTAAGTCCTGCGTGTCTACCAGTTCCACCATCCGAGCAGATGGTTAAACGATTTTATAATACGGTAATCGAAACCGTTCTCGTGTCTACCTCCCGATAGTTATCGGGATCCACCATCCGAGCAGATGGTTATTTACTATTTCAAACAAAAATTCCCTCTGTGAGGAGGGAGTTTCTTATTGGAGCGAAAGACGAGATTCGAACTCGCGACCCCGACCTTGGCAAGGTCGTGCTCTACCAACTGAGCTACTTTCGCATTTTGGTGAGTGTTCCGTAGGAATACCGAGGTACAAATATATGTAGAAAAGCTATTCTGGCAAGTATTTTTTATTTTTTTTATAACAATTAATCTAACTTATTGTTAATCAGTAAGTCTGTGATTAAGTCTGACTCATATCCCTTGCTTGAAGCAAAGCGTGTTAAAAGATATCTTTTCTTAAATGGATCTTTTTCGGAAATAGTATTTGATTTTTTTTGCAAAATTTTCTGTAACATCATCAGATAATCATCATATTCTATAGATTTCAGAGATTTTATGATCAACTTATCCGGGATACGCTTCAGTTTTAAACCTTGCTTGATCTTGTTTTTACCCCAGCCTTTAATTCTGAATTTTCCAAGTGAATAGGCAAGAGCAAATCGTTCTTCATTCAAAAAATTTAGTTCTATTAGTTCTGATATAATCTCTTCAACATCTTTTTGATGCAATCCCCATTCATAAAGTTTATTACGTATTTCAAATTGTGATCTTTCCTGATAGGCGCAATAACTTTCTGCCTTTACTTTAGCCTGTTCTCGGCTAAAAATCTTCGGAATTGATGTTTCATTTTTCAAAGCATTGAAATATCGTAAATATTTGACAGGATTCCTTTAAATTTATACAAATTTACGTAATGAATCATCTCCCTTATAACGTTGTAGAGTTGACAAAGATTTTGCAGGCCAAAGCTTTTATCAGTGATAAGGGCTCTGTTATCAGAACTTTGCTAACAGATAGTAGGAAGTTGATTGATCCTGCAAAGGCATTGTTTTTTGCTTTGAAGGCCCGCAGAGATGGTCATAGCTTTATATCAGAAGTGTATAAACAGGGAGTCAGGAATTTCGTGATTTCAGATCCTGATTTTTCAATTGACCAATTTGCAGATGCTAATTTTTATTTGGTTTCCGACTCGTTAATTGCATTACAAGCCTTATCTGCCGCTCATAGGAGTAAGTTTAATTATCCCGTTATTGGAATTACCGGAAGTAATGGTAAAACGATTGTTAAAGAATGGCTTTATCAGCTTCTTTCCTCAGAACAAAACATGGTTCGTAGCCCTAAGAGTTTTAACTCGCAGATTGGTGTTCCTGTATCTGTATGGGAAATGAATGAGTTGAATGATTTTGCAGTTTTTGAAGCAGGAATATCCAGATCAAACGAAATGGAAAATTTGGCCAATATTATTAAACCTACTATTGGCATTCTGACCAATGTGGGTGAGGCGCATCAAACGGGTTTTAAATCTGTCAAAGAAAAGATCGACGAGAAGCTAAAGCTTTTCGAGCATATTGATCTTTTTATTTATTCAAAAAAATATCTGAGTGAATATCCGGGAAATTTGCCTGGCAAAACTAAATTTACCTGGAGTTTCAATGAAACTGCTGATCTGAAAATATTTAAAATAGAGGCATTAGGCAATGATTCTCAGGTTTTACACGCCCTGTATTTAGGAGAAGAGGTGCAAGCAGTTATACCCTTTAAAGATCAGGCATCTATTGAGAATGCTGTAATTTGTTGGGCAACTATGCTGGCATTGGGTTATGAAATTAAAGAAGCTGCCTTGAGGCTTGAAAAGCTAAGTCCAATAGGGATGAGACTTGAATTAAAAAATGGCATAAACAACTGTTCTGTAATTGATGATTCCTATAGCCTTGATCTTTCTTCGCTGGCAATTGCTTTAGATTTTTTAAAGCAGCAAAATCAGCATCCACGCAGAACATTGATTCTTTCTGATATTCCAGGAGTTGATTCTGAGCTTGTTTATGAAAAAGTTAGTCATCTTCTTGCAAATAAATCAGTCAATCGCTTAATCGCTGTTGGCGAAAAAATCAGCAAATACGCATCGATTTTTACTGGCGAAGTTGAATTTTTTAAATCAACGGCAGAGCTCCTTGATCAATTTCACACTTTAAAATTCCAGAATGAGACCATCTTGTTAAAGGGAGCCAGGGCTTTTGGATTTGAGAATATCAGTCAGCTTTTAACACAAAAAGTTCATGAAACAGTTCTGGAGATCAATTTGAATGCTTTAGAACATAATCTTAATTATTACAAATCTGAAATTGGCCCAGAAACCAAGATCATGGCTATGGTTAAGGCTTTTTCTTACGGAAGTGGCAGTTTTGAAATTGCAAACTTGCTTGAGTTTAATAAGGTAGATTATCTGGCTGTGGCTTATGCCGATGAGGGTGTTTCCTTAAGGAAAGCTGGAACAAGTCTTCCCATTATGGTCATGAGTCCTGATGTGATGGCATTTGACACTATTATTAAGCATGAATTAGAACCTGAAATTTATTCTCTTCGTGTTTTGAAAGAATTTGAGGCGGTTTTAAAGACTAAAAATCTGAAAAATTATCCTGTACATATCAAACTGGATACGGGCATGCATAGATTAGGCTTTATGCCTGAAGAGCTTGATGAATTGTTATCAGTTATAAATTTGAATAAATTAATGCATGTTCAAAGCGTATTTTCTCATTTGGTTGCCAGTGAAAATCCGGAGCATGATGAGTATACATCCCATCAAATAAATCTTTTTGTCAACCTATCCGATAAGATTAGGGAAGTATTAGGTTATTCATTTATCCGTCATATGGCAAATTCATCGGCTATTCTTCGGTGGCCCAATGCACGATTCGATATGGTGCGCCTAGGTATTGGATTATATGGTATTGATTCTTCATTCGGCAATAATTCTCCATTACAAACCGTAACTTCGCTGAAAACCAGTATTTCGCAGATTAAAAAGATACCTGCTGGCGATACAGTTGGTTATAGCCGCCAAGGGAAAATGCCAGATGGCGGCACCATAGCTACTGTCAAAATAGGATATGCAGACGGTTATAGTCGCATGATGGGAAATGGAATGGGTAAAATGCTTGTAAAAGGTAAAATAGTACCAACCATTGGTAAAATTTGTATGGATATGTGCATGATCGATATTTCGGGTATTGACGTAGAAGAAGGGGATGAGGTTATTGTATTTAATGATGTTATCCGTGTTGAAGATATTGCTTCTCAGCTCAATACCATCCCATACGAAGTTCTGACTGGTATTTCTCAGCGAGTAAAACGAATATATTATTATGAATAGAATTATTAAAGCATTATTTAATTACCTAATAAGAGGTGCATTGGTCATATTACCTGTTGCTGCTGCATTATTTTTTATTTATTGGGCGGTTTCTAAGGTTGACTCTGCACTTAATTTAAGCAATGTGTTTTGGGTTGATCAAGCAGGTAAGCCTATATATATTCCCGGACTTGGAATTCTTACTGTCATCATACTACTAATTGTTGTAGGTATTATTGTGACAAACTTTGTAACAGCCCCTATCAAGAAATGGGTTGGCCGCTGGTTTAACAGATTGCCGGTTTTTAATGTAATCTATACCTCTTTCAAGGATCTTACTGAGGCATTTGTTGGCGATGACAAAAAGTTTAGTGAGCCCGTGGTTGTTGAGGTAAATGAAACTGGGTTAAAGAAAATAGGTTTTTTGACTCATAAAGATCTATCTAAAATTGGATATCCTGGTGATGTAGCAGTTTACTTTCCATTGTCGTATTCTTTTGCTGGTCAAGTATGCCTTGTGAATGCGGATCGCGTAAAACCTTTGAAAATGAGTGCCAGTGAAGCGATGAAATTTATTGTCTCAGGAGGCGTGAGTCAGTTATAAACTATTAACTGTTTCAGAAAATAAATGGTATGCCTTTATTTAGCTATACTTCTGTTAACTCTATATTCGATTTTTCTTCTCTAAATATCTGAAATAGAAAAAGGCTCAGTCAATAAAACTGAGCCTTTTCTATTCTAGCTTATTTGATTAAGCTTAATTCTGTGGAATTACAAACTGAGGTTCAGTTTTTGTTTTTTGTTTTGCTTTAAAAGTATACTGTATACCAAGGTTGATTGCATAATCAGCAAAAGCTGCATCACCATTTCTGAATACTCCTGTAGTTCTTGAATATTCCAAATCAGTATAGCTTTGAGGACGGTTTCTTCGAACAGCAATGGGAAGACCAAAATTCAATGTTAAATTGTTCTTCATATATGAATAAACAGGCTCAACAGATAAAATATTACCTGGACGCCTAAATCCAGCACTTCCACCTATTAGATCATGCACAGGAACACCTTCATAACGCCCACCAATTGAAATATTTGAAATTGCATTCGGAGAATAATTCATGGCAATTCTGGATGAAAATTGATCAGGAACAGATGTAATTGCCTCATTTTTAAGCAGTGCACTTAGTTTTTCTCTGAAGGTTCTGGTCCCATTGGTTTCTCTTGGGTTTACCAAATAGAAAGCACCCGTTGTGAGATAGAACTTTTCATTTAGTTTTAAATACATCTGAGTTTCTACGATAAGCCCAAGGCCTCCATCTCCTAATTGAATAGATTGATCTACGGGCCGCACTTCAGGATTGCCATTTACCCCTACATTGTAAAAAATATCTGACGCATTATAATTACCAGTAGGAAGTTTTACCGATGATCCAACTTGAATATTCCAGGACTTTAAACCCGGTTCAAGCAGCCATTGCTGAATTCCAAATCTGATATCTCCTAATCCTCTAGAAAACGATTGATGCCTTTCAGTTCTTCCGTGCTCATATAAAGATGAGCGGGCATTAATCTGAGTTGGGATTCCAATTGCCAGATTTGTTTTTCCTGATAACCAGTAACTTGCAGAATATTCCCAGTTATTGGAATGGTTTATTACCTCTGTACCACTGGTTATACGATCAGGTTCTTCATGAGTTCCTCTGAAATGCCTGAATGATTTAAAATAACGATAGTTTATTCCAGCCTGAATATCGCCTTTCCCGAATGTATTATGACTCAAGTTAGCTGAGCAGGTGCCAAAATGCCTCACGGCTACGCAACCTTGTCCAAAACTTTGTTGAGTTAAAAAAAGTATGGTTAGTACTAGTAGTATTCTTTTCATTAATAAAATATTCTTTCAAAATGCGAAAATAATGAAAACATTCAAAAATTTTGAATGTTCCTTATTTTAATTTTCTCGTAGCTATTTTATACAATGAAAGTCCCATAATAATAAAGAATACAAATCCCATGATCTGGTATCCGCCAGAGCCAAGGATTGCAGTAAGATGCTCTTCCATATTTAGTTTTCCGACGGGAATAGCTGTGCTTTTAAAAGCCATCATAAAGGCGTAAATAACGCCCATCAGGGCTCCGCCAGCAACTAAACCAGTAGCAAATAGATTTCCTTGTCCTAGTTCATCATCTTCTTCTTTGATTCCATTTTTCTTTGATCTCATATCTACCAAGCCTTTAATGGCTCCGCCTGCAAAGATTGGAAGTGTAGTTGAAAGGGGTAAATAAGCACCTACAGCAAATGAAAGTGATTTTACACCACATAATTCAACTGTTATCGCTAAAAATACACCAACAAGCACAAATTGCCAGTCAAGGTTGAATGATAACAATCCTTTAATCAATGTGGCCATTAAGGTACCTTGTGGAGCAGGATAGGTATCAGTTCCAATGGCATGTTTTATTCCCTGAGCAGCCATTTCTGTGGTAGGCCTGTCAAGTATTGATAAGGTGACACCGATTACTACCGCAGATACTATAGCACCCACAAATAAGGCAAGTTGCTGATATTTTGGCGTTGCACCCACTATATAGCCTGTTTTAAGATCTTGTGATGTGGCTCCAGCATTAGCCGCTGCGATACAAATCATACTTCCAACTACTAAAGCCATGGGCTCATAGGCGAGGCCCGTCCATCCAATACTGATAAAAATTAAGCAGGTACCCATTAACGTGGCAATGGTCATTCCTGATACTGGATTTGATGATGTTCCTATTAAACCTACGATACGGCTTGAAACGGTAACAAAGAAGAATCCGAAAATGATCACTAAAACGCCAATAAGTAATTTATTTAAGATCGAATCTCCAGGAATTTGTGGTAAAATTGCCATGAGTAAAACCAAAGCCAAGCTACCAAAGATTACAATCCTGAATGAAAGATCATTGTCAGTACGATTGATCACTTTTAATTCCGATTTGCTTTTATTCATTGAAGCCAAGCTTGATTTAAACGAAGAAATGATCGTAGGAATAGTTTTTAATAAAGTAATAAATCCACCTGCGGCAACCGCACCCGCGCCGATCTGTTTAACATAGGCTTGATAGATAGCAATTGCAGTATTTTCAAACACCATATTCAATGGATCATAGTTTCCAGGTCCTCCGGGAGCATAGGCGTTTTTTAGATGACCTAATTTAGCTAATTGAAAGGCAATTGTTTCGGCGGGAACAAGTGTGGCTAATAGTGGTATAAGTCCTAGCCAGGCAAATACACCACCTGCAACAAGAACTCCTGCTATTTTAGGTCCAATGATATAGCCAACGCCTAGGTATTCAGGAGTGATTTCTCCATTAATTGTAGCCGAAGGAAAGAATCTATTTGTTTGCCTTGTTGCCCAAGTAGGTACTTCAGCTATTAAATGAAATACCTTTTGTAGAATGGCATAACCAAAAGCAAAAGCAAGTCCGTAATACGCTGTTTTTGCAAAATCGCCACCTTTTTCTCCAGCGATTAAAACAGAAGCACAGGCTGTACCTTCTGGGTAAGGGAGACTTTCATGTTCGTCAACAATCAATGATTTTCGTAAGGGGATCATCATTAATGTTCCCAGAATACCTCCTAATGCAGCAAGGAAAAAAATTGGCCAATACGAGAAGAATGATTCACTGTTACTTCCAGCTGATAAAAACAGAAAACCAGGTAAGGTGAAAACAACTCCGGCAGCAATAGATTCGCCGGCTGATCCGGTGGTTTGTATAATGTTGTTTTCAAGAATGGTTGTTTTAAAAAATTTTCTTCCGATTGAAATGGCAAGCACCGCAATTGGTATGGAAGCCGAAACGGTCAATCCAGCTTTCAAGGCTAGATATACGGTTGCCGCTCCAAATATAATCCCGAAAATGGCGCCTAATAAAACTGATTTAATAGTAAATTCAGCAACTGAACTGCTGGATGGCACATAGGGTTTAAACTCTTTTTTTGTACTTGTTTCAGACATATTGAATTTGATTAGATTTTCATAGGCTAAAGATACTTCTTTTACTGATATTTGAAATTGTAAAAATTAAGCAATAAAAGCTCGGAAACTTGAATATTAGTATGAATAAAGCTGTTTTTTTGGATCGAGATGGAGTATTAAATAAGGAATTAGGCGATTATGTATGTCGTTTTGATGATTTTAAAGTGCTTGAACATAATTTTAAAGCTTTAAAGAAATTGCAGGATAGGGGATATCTATTGATCGTGATTACCAATCAAGGTGGTCTTGCTAAAGGTTGGTATTCCGTAGAAGTTCTTGATCAAATGCATGCTCAATTAAAAACTACTTATGCTGAACAGGGAGTGCTAATATCTGAGGTATATTATTGCAATCATCATCCGGAATATAATGGCAAATGTTTATGTCGTAAGCCGGGATCATTGATGCTCGAAAAAGCACTTGCACGCTTTGCAATCGATGCTTCTCAATCTTATTTTATTGGTGACCGTGAACGAGATGTCATAGCAGGCGAAGCTGCAGGAGTGACCGGTATATTGATTGATAGTGATCAACCGATTGAGGAGGTTTTGAGTTTAATTATTTAGGTCTGAAGTCTGAAGTCTGAGGTCTGAGGTCTGAGGTCTGAAGTCTGAAGTGCTGCTATGAAATGAAGCTAAATTATCGCAATACTCAATACTCAGTACTTAATACTATTATTTATCTGTTGTCACCCGATAGCTATCGGGTTGTCTGAAGCAGGAAGTCTGAGGTGCGAGATCAGAAGGTCTGAAAAAAAACAGAAAATTTCAAATTGCCACTGAATTGTCCTTTGTTCTTGATCCTTTGTCTTGGCTCAATTCTTAAGTTATCCGTTGACTGGCTGGAACGATAAAACAGTAAGCAGAGAATGAATTTATTTGAATCAATGATCATCTATTAGTACTACTCAATTAAATTGTCATTTTGCCATTATTCATGCTCTCCGCAAAGTCAGACCACTGATAACAGACAACAGACAACTGACAACCCCCATCACCCATCACCCATCAATCAATTTAATATTTTCAATTATCCGTTCCGCGTGTACCCTCGAATTTTCAATGAACCAAATATGAGTGTCCATTCCGCCGCAAACCACACCTGCAAGGTAAATGCCCTTCATATTGGTTTCCATTGTTACCGGATCATGTTCAGGCCTTTGTTGTTTATCAGTAGAGATCTTGATGCCAAGCTTTTTAAGAAATGAAAAATCAGGCTTGTAGCCTGTCATTGCTAAAACAAAATCATTGACTATTGTTATTTTACCTTCATGGCTACTTATTTCAACTTCATGTTCGCTGATAGCGCTTAAGCTTGAATTAAAATAGACTTTGATGCTTCCTTCCTTAATTCTATTTATAATATCGGGCCTGACCCAGTATTTTACCCGTTCTCCGATCTCTGATTCACGAATCACCATACAAACCTCAGCACCTTTTCTAAAAGTTTCTAAGGCCGCATCTACTGAAGAGTTATTTGAACCAATCACTAATACTTTCTGTTTTGCGTAGTAGTGAGGGTCTTTATAATAATGCCTAACTTTAGGAAGGTCTTCGCCTGGAATATTTAATTTATTTGGAATGTCATAGAATCCCGTAGATACAATGATGTATTTAACTTGATAATCAGATTTATTAGTATGAACGATATATTTTCCAGAATCTTTATTAACAGATTCAACCAGTTCAAATAAATTCAGATTGAGGTTAAATTTACATGCCACTCTTCGGTAATATTCTAAAGCCTCACTTCGTGTTGGTTTGATATTGTTGCTCACAAATGGCACCCCACCAATTTCCAGTTTATCTGAAGTAGAAAAGAAGGTCATATTCGCAGGGTAATTATACAGTGAATTAACCATGCATCCTTTTTCAACGATCACATAGCTAAGTCCTGCATTCTGTGCTTCTATTCCACAAGCCATGCCTATTGGCCCTCCGCCAATGATTAGAATATCGTATATATTTTCCAATTTCAACTATTCATTATTTGTTAACACAACACTTAAAATTGCAAAAAGCATAGAGTTTCATGCTCCATGCTTTTTTATATTATAAGCATAACCCTAGGCTTTCCCCCTTTTTGCTTTCAGCTTTCGGCTTTAACCTTTCAGCTTTCAGCTTTCCCCTTTCAGCTTTCCCCCCTTACTTCCCTGCAGCCTTTGCGTGGTCAGCCAAAAACTGAGCCAATCCGCTGTCAGTCAATGGGTGTTTTGATAGGGCAATCATTGCAGATAATGGACCTGTAATTACATCAGCACCTATTTTAGCACAGTTAATGATATGCATTGGATGACGAACTGAGGCAGCAAGTATCTGTGTTTCGAATCCATAATTATCATAAATAAGTCGAATATCTTCTATTAAAGTCAAGCCATCAGTAGAAACATCATCTAAACGACCAATAAATGGAGAAACATAAGTTGCACCAACTTTAGCAGCTAGAAGTGCCTGCCCTGAAGAAAATACCAGGGTGCAATTGGTTTTGATACCTTTAGAACTAAAGTATTTTATTGCTTTTATTCCTTCAGTAATCATCGGTACTTTTACTACTATTTTTGGATCTAGAGCAGCTAGTATTTCGCCCTCTTTTACCATATTTTCAAAGTCGGTGGCAATAACTTCTGCACTCACATCTCCATCAACTAAAGCACAGATAGCTTTATAATGATTGATTACATTTTGGTGTCCGGTGATGCCTTCTTTTGCCATCAGGCTAGGATTAGTAGTTACTCCATCTAAAATACCGAGTGCCTGGGCTTCTTTGATCTGGGCAAGGTTTGCGGTGTCTATGAAAAATTTCATGTCAATTGAATTAGCAAATTAGTGAATGAGCAAATTAGCAAATTATGCGTTCTTACTCGCAAAAATTATTTTATTTATGATTTTTTTGTATTTCGATTAATTGCTCAGTTAAAGTGATTCAATCTGAATGATTACGTAATTCATTTCGCGATGCCAGCCAATATTCGGTTTCCTCAAATATTTTTTAACGGTTTTGAATTCATGAATAAAATCAGTCTTAATTCTGCATTTTGAGCCTCTCCGGTATTTGCACTAATCGACATTCCCGATCCCAATAATTGGTTTTCTAAAACAAACTGTTTTAGATCTTGTAAGATTGCTGAAAATTTAAGAATCTGAACGGAAAATTGAAATGTCTTTTCTACTATAACAGTATCCTGAGTGGATTTTTGTAATCACTGACAAATCGACAAATTAGCTATTTGACAAATAAAAAAAAATGGGCAAGCACCTTTTATCGCACCGCTACAACCTTCTACCCTTGCTGCGTTCCCACCCTGGGGGAGTTCAAAGGGAGCTGGTCGTAAAAGACTTGCCCGTCACAAAAGTAAAAAAAAAAAGGAATTATTGTCCTCTAGGTATAAACCTGATGCGTGAAATAGCATTGTGGCAACAATAATGGCAATAAATTATAAATATTCTAATTTTGTTAATATAAAATGATATTTTTTGATTGAATGATAAAAATCATTGTAAATTAAGTAATGATATCGCTTTTTCTTATTTTAGTAAGCTTATAAATATTAAATTTTTGATGACAAATACTGACAGCCAAACACAAGGTTTATACAACTCTTCAATGGAGCATGATGCCTGTGGAGTTGGTTTTATTGCTAATATTAAGGGAAAGAAATCACATCAAATTGTGAGTGATGCCCTTACTATTTTAGAAAATATGGAACACCGCGGTGCATGCGGTTGTGATCCGGATTCAGGTGATGGGGCAGGGATATTAATTCAGATCCCTCATGATTTTTTTAAACTAGAAGCTAATAAGCTTAATATCAATCTCGATAAAGCGGGTACTTATGGCGTAGGCATGATATTTCTGCCTAAAAAGGCAACAATTAAAGAGGCATGCCGCATGGCGATTGGCAAAGCGGCAGAAAAGCTAGGTTTAACGATAATGGGATACCGGAAGGTTCCTGTTAATGCGGGTATCATTGGTGAAGCTGCTTTTTCTTCTGAGCCGGATATCGAGCAGGTCTTTATTTCTAAACCTGCCAATATTCATAGTGCTGAAGATTTTGAGCGTAAATTATATGTACTTAAAAACCATATTACTAAATCAGTAAGAGAAACTGTAATAGGGGCAGAGCAGCAATTTTATATTGTTTCATTATCTCAAAATGTCATCATTTATAAAGGAGAGTTTACCAGTAGTCAGGTTCGGATCTATTTTCCTGATCTGAATGAGGCTAATTTGACTTCTGCTTTTGGTATGATCCATTCGCGTTTTTCTACCAATACTTTTCCATCTTGGCGTCTTGCACAACCCTTCAGGTTTATTGCCCATAACGGCGAGATTAATACGCTAAAAGGTAATTTGAACTGGTTTTACTCTGGTATTCGCTCTTTTGCATCTCCATTTTTCTCAAAAGAAGAGATGGATATGCTATTACCAGTTATCGATAATAATCAATCAGATTCTGCCTGCCTTGATAATGTGATCGAATTGTTATTCCATTGTGGACGTTCATTGCCGCATGTTATGATGATGCTTATCCCTGAAGCATGGGATGGTAACGAGCAAATGGATCCTGCTACAAAGGCATTTTATGAATACCATGCAACATTAATTGAACCATGGGATGGGCCAGCAGCCATTGCCTTTACTGATGGTCATTTAATTGGTGCTACCCTTGACCGTAACGGGCTTCGTCCGCAGCGTTTTGTGATTACTAGTGATGATCAGATAATTGTTGCTTCAGAAGCAGGTGTTTTACCTGTTGATGAGTCTAAAGTAATTAAGAAAGGACGTTTACAGCCAGGTAAGATGTTGGTTGTGGATACCGTGAAAGGTGAAATTATTGAAGATGAAGAGATAAAAAAGGAAATTACTGCACAACAACCTTACGGAACCTGGCTTGAAAAATATAAGATTAGACTGGAAGACCTGGATGAGCCTAGAGTAGCTTTTACCCAATTGTCTAATGAATCAACCTTTAAATATCAGCAGGTATTTGGTTTTTCCCGTGAGGATATTGAAACCTTGATCATGCCAATGGCACTTACAGGTAAAGAAGCAATTGGTTCTATGGGTACTGATACCCCATTGGCAGTTTTTTCTGACCGGCCTCAACACCTGGCAAATTACTTTAAACAATTGTTTGCACAGGTAACTAATCCGCCAATTGACCCAATTCGCGAGCGTTTGGTTATGAGTCTTGCCGGATTCATGGGTAATAATGGTAATATCTTAGATGAAGATGAAATGCACTGTCATTGTGTGGCTTTACCTCATCCTGTATTAAGTAATACGGAGCTCGAAAAGATCAGAAGTATTGACACCGGATCTTTTCAAGCCAAAACATTGCAAACTTATTTTAAAGCTGATGCACAATCAGGTTCTTTACAAAGAGGCTTAGATCGATTGTGCAGATATGCTGAAGATGCCGTTCATGATGGTTTTGAGGTATTGATTCTTTCAGATCGTGCAATTGACTCTGAGCATGCACCAATTCCATCATTGCTCGCTGTTTCTGCGGTACATCATCACCTGATTAAAAAAGGTTTGCGCGGTGCTGTAGGAATCATGGTTGAAGCTGGTGATGTTTGGGAAGTTCACCATTTTGCATGCCTTATTGCTTTTGGTGCAACTGCGGTTAATCCTTATCTAGCACTTGCAACTATTCATAAATTAAAAACTGATGAGAAGCTAGATACTCAATTGGATTTGAAGGCTTTATATAAAAATTATACTAAATCAATTAACGATGGACTTCTAAAGATATTTTCTAAAATGGGAATATCTACTCTTCAGTCTTATCATGGTGCTCAAATTTTTGAGATCATCGGATTGAATCAGGATGTAATTGAAAATTATTTTACAGGGGTTGTTTCACGTATAAGCGGCATGGGGCTTGACGATTTGGCTGAGGAAGCATTGCGCAAGCATTATCAGGGTTTTAGACGCACAGGTGTAGAAGCCAAATTGCTGCCTGAAGGTGGTGTATATCAATGGAAAAGAAAGGGTGAAGCTCATCTTTTTAACCCTGAAACCGTTCATTTATTGCAGAATTCAACCAGAACCAATAATTACGAAGTGTATAAGAAATATGCGCAGTATATTAATAAACAAACTGATTCCCTATACACTATTCGTGGTTTACTTGACTTTGCACATCACCGTCAGCCGGTATCTTTAGACGAAGTTGAACCTGTAGAAACTATCCTTAAACGATTTGCAACCGGTGCGATGTCATTCGGATCAATCTCACATGAAGCACACAGTACTCTTGCAATTGCAATGAATAGTATTGGTGCAAAAAGTAATACGGGTGAAGGTGGAGAGGATGAATTGAGATATGAGACTTTGGCAGATGGTGGTTCTATGCGTTCAGCAATTAAGCAGATTGCATCCGGTAGGTTTGGTGTTACTGCAAACTACCTAACCAATGCAGATGAATTACAGATAAAAATGGCTCAGGGTGCTAAACCCGGCGAAGGTGGTCAGTTACCCGGAGATAAAGTTGATGAATGGATTGCTAAGGTTCGTCATGCAACTCCCGGTGTAGGATTGATCTCACCACCACCACATCATGATATCTATTCAATTGAAGATCTTGCTCAGCTAATCTTTGACTTAAAAAATGCAAATCGTGCTGCCAGAATAAGTGTAAAACTTGTTTCTAAAGCAGGTGTAGGTACAATCGCAGCTGGTGTAGCCAAAGCGCATGCTGATGTGATCCTTATCTCTGGCTACGATGGTGGAACAGGAGCTTCTCCTTTGACATCCATCAAGCATGCTGGTTTGCCTTGGGAACTTGGACTTGCAGAGGCTCAGCAAACTTTAGTAAAGAATAAATTAAGAAGCAGAGTTGTACTTCAAACCGACGGGCAGCTAAAAACTGGTAAGGATATTGCCATCGCTACCCTTCTGGGTGCAGAAGAATGGGGTGTTGCTACTGCAGCTCTGGTTGCCGGTGGTTGTATCATGATGCGTAAATGTCACTTGAATACTTGCCCTGTTGGTGTTGCAACCCAGGATCCAGAGTTAAGAAAACTATTTTCAGGTAAGCCGGAACACATCGTTAATCTATTCAGATTCATTGCCGAAGAATTACGTGAAATTATGGCTGAATTGGGATTCAAAACCATTAATGATATGGTTGGAAGGGTTCAGTGTCTTAAAATGCGTGATGATGTAGATCATTGGAAAGTTAAAAACATCGATCTCTCAGATATTTTATACGCTATGGATAATCCATCGGGTATGTCTCTCTATAATAGTGAGAAACAGGATCATAATCTGGATAATATACTGGATTGGAAACTAGTAGAACAGGCCAAAAATGCGATAGATACAAAAGAGCCAGTATTTGCAGACTTTGATATTAAAAATACAGATCGCACTACCGGTACATTACTATCGAATGAGATTACTAAAAAATATCAGTCGGCAGGTTTACCTCATAATACCATAAATTATAAGTTTACAGGTTCTGCCGGACAGAGTTTTGGTGCATTTTGTACTAAGGGTATTTCCTTTGAATTGACTGGTGAAGCAAATGATTATGTTGGAAAGGGTCTTTCAGGAGCTCAACTGGCTATTTATCCGTCTGTAAAGAGTAAGGTTTTGTCACAGGATAATATCATCATCGGAAATGTGGCTCTATATGGAGCAACTTCGGGTGAATTATTTGTCAGAGGTCAGGCAGGTGAGCGTTTTGCAGTTAGAAATTCAGGTGCAATTGCAGTGGTTGAAGGCGTTGGTGATCATGGATGCGAATACATGACCGGGGGAAGAGCCCTAATACTGGGTAAAACAGGACGTAACTTTGCTGCTGGAATGAGCGGCGGTATAGCCTGGGTCTATGATGCCGATCATTCTTTTATAACTAATTGTAATACCGAAATGGTAGAATTGGATCCACTCACTCCTAAAGATGTAGAAGAGATCTTGATTTTGCTCAACAAGCACTTCCAGCTTACCCAAAGTCAGGTTGCTAAATATATTCTTGATGACTGGGATAATGCGTCTAAATCATTTATAAAAGTGTTTCCTTCAGAGTACAAAAAGGTTTTACAGCAACAACAATTACAGCAATCAGCAGGATAATGGGAAAAGTTACAGGATTTAAAGAGTATGACAGGGAGCTTCCTAACAAAATTGCCCCTGTCGAGCGATTAGAAAATTATAATGAATTTGTTCAGGAGTATGCGCCTGAAAAACTAAATCAGCAAGCAGCAAGATGCATGAATTGCGGAATCCCTTTCTGCCATTCAGGCTGTCCGCTTGGGAATGTTATTCCTGAGTTCAATGATGCAGTTTATCAGGGTAAATGGGAAGATGCCTATCTTATTCTTGCTTCTACTAATAATTTCCCTGAATTTACAGGTCGTATTTGTCCGGCACCTTGCGAGTCTGCTTGCGTACTTGGAATCAATAAACCAGCAGTAGCGATTGAGGAGATAGAAAGACATATCATTGAAATTGCGTTTTCAAAAGGTTTTGTGAAGCCGAATGCACCAATTTCAAGATCGGGTAAGAATGTCGCCATCATAGGTTCAGGTCCTGCAGGATTAGCTGCAGCAGCACAAATGAATAAAGCAGGTCATACAGTGGTTGTTTATGAACGAGATGATCATCCGGGAGGTTTATTGCGCTATGGAATTCCAGATTTTAAACTTGAAAAATCAGTGATTGATCGTCGTTTGAGTGTAATGGAGCAAGAAGGCATCAAGTTTATTTGTAATACTGAAATTGGAGTAAAGGATGATATGAAAGCCTTTATTGACAAACATGACGCAGTAATTATGGCGACTGGATCTACTATTCCTCGTAATTTAACTATTCCAGGTCGTGATTTTAAAGGAATTCATTTTGCAATGGACTTCCTAAAGCAACAGAATAAAGATGTAAGTAAGTCTGCAATACCGGGTGAGCGCATTCTTGCTACAGGTAAGGATGTAGTGGTAATTGGTGGTGGTGATACGGGATCTGATTGTGTAGGAACCTCCAACAGGCAACATGCTAATTCAGTCAAGCAGTTTGAGCTAATGGTACAGCCACCGGCCCAACGTAATGAACAAATGCCATGGCCAACTTATCCAATGATTCTAAAAACAACAAGCTCGCATGAAGAAGGATGTGAACGGTTCTGGGGCATCAATACCAAAGAATTTTTAGGTAATGATAAAGGTGAACTAAGGGCAATTCTTGTTTCTGATGTAAGCTGGGAACTTGATCCTTTAGGCCGTCCGGTAAAGTTTAATGAAGTAGAAGGTTCTGAACGAGAAATTCCTTGCCAGCTTATATTATTAGCTATGGGATTCCTTCATCCTCAGTATGAGGGGCTTGTTCAAAACACAGGGCTCGAACTTGATACCAGGGGGAACGTTAAAGCAGTTGAAGGTCAATATCAGACTAATATTCATAAAGTTTTTGCAGCAGGTGATATGAGACGTGGACAATCTTTAGTAGTTTGGGCTATTTCTGAGGGTAGGGAAGCTGCTCGTAAAGCAGATGAGTTCTTGATGGGCAAAACTAGTTTGCCAAGCAAGGATCGTATCATTGAATATGTGAACTTATAAACTTGTAAAAATTATTGGCACCCTGCTTTAATCCGTAATGGAGAAAGTCAGGGTGTTTTTTTGTATTCTGATTCTGATTCTGATATAATTAATTTCAACTATTTAATCTTAGTTTAGCATAAAAGTCCCAAAGCACAATTCCTGCTGATACCACAATATTAAAAGAATGCTTGGTGCCAAATTGTGGGATCTCTATGCAGGTATCAATCAAATTCATGGCTTCGTCGCTTACGCCATTTACTTCATTGCCAAAAATCAGTGCATATTTCATGGACTTATCTGGATCATAATTATTCAGCATGGTGCTGTTTTCTGCCTGTTCTATGGCAATGATTGTGTATCCATCGTTTTTCAACTCTTTAATTGCATCGCAAACATCTGCTGAATACGCCCATTCTATTGATTGAGTAGCTCCAAGTGCTGTTTTTTCAATTTCTCGATGCGGTGGTTGAGCAGTAATTCCGCACAGGTAAAGCTTTTTAATGGCGAAACCATCTGAAGTACGAAAGATCGAACCAATATTATGCATACTTCGTACATTATCAAGAATTACAACAAGGGGTAGTTTTTCCTGCTTTTTGAAGTCGTCAATACCTACGCGGCCCAGTTCTTCTGTTTTTAATTTTCGCATGTTCAAAAATAGCTTGTTCAAATTGAAAGAGCTATATATATTATTCGAGTTTTTGCAGTATTTTGAACCCTTGGATTAAATCTTGTCTAAATACTACATATAAATCATGAAGATAGTACAGTCAGAGGCTTTGTTTAAGCATAATGGGGAAGATGTTTTTCTTTTTACTCTTAGAAACAATGCAGGCGTGGAGGTTTGCATCAGTAATTTAGGAGCTATAATCCAGTCGTATAAAGTTCCCAATCGAACCGGTAACCTACTAGATATCGTTCTTGGCTTTGATACGATGGAACACTATTTATCCTCTGAATACTTGAATAATAAATCTTACTTGGGTGCTATTGTTGGCAGGTACGCAAATCGGGTAGGTCAATCATCTATGGTAATTGATGGAAAAATATATCAATTATCACCCAATATTCCTCCGCACCAAATCCATGGTGGCTTTGAAGGTTTTGACACTAAGGTATGGCATGTCGAAAATTCAGACCAACTTTCTGCTGGGAAGCTTAGAATGTCGTGCCTGAGTAAAGATGCTGAGGAAGGTTACCCCGGAAATCTAGAGGTTTCGATCTGCTTTTCTTTGAATGATGAAAATGAATTGATTATTGATACGGAGGCAATAACAGATCAAGCAACGGCAATCAATTTAACCCATCATGACTACTTTAATCTGAATGGATCTGGTAGGATAGACGATCATTGGGTACAAATACCTTCCAGATTCTATCTTGGTCAGTATCCTGATAATCTTGCGAATGGTAAAACACTTTCTGTATATGGAACAAAATATGATTTTACTAGTTTAAGGCAGATTAATAAGGATTGGGACCCTGATTCAGGATACGACCAATCATTTGTTTTGGATAAAGATTATGGTGCTTACGGTATGGCGGCATCAGCATATTCTGAAAAAAGCGGAATAAAATTAGAGGTTTTTACAGATGAACCAACGGTTCATTTTTATACAGGAATTCACCTTGGAAATACAAATGCTAGAAATGGACAGTTCTATGAACCATTTTCAGGATTTTGTTTCGAGACACAGCATCATTGTAATGCTATAAATATTCCTGAATTTCCTTCAACACTACTTCGGCCAGGTCAGGTTTACAGACATAAAACAAGTTATTGCGTTAGTATTCAATAGAATTTTCAATTTGATTTTTATTTTCTTCTGATTTAGATCTACCGGGCGTTTAAAATTTACATTTAGGCCAGTAATTAAATCACAAGAATTTCCCACCATCAAACAGTTTTCCACAAATCTTCCAAAACCTTAACAATCCATTAACTTTATCCTTTAAATAATTATTGATTTGTCGAAAAAGACCGAACAGAAGGAAACCCCCTTAATGCTGCAATACAATACCATCAAGGCTAAATACCCTGGTGCATTGTTATTGTTTCGTGTGGGTGATTTTTATGAAACTTTTGGTCAGGATGCGGTAAAGGCATCAGGAATTCTAGGAATTGTTCTCACAAAACGTGGAAATGGATCCGGCACACATACCGAGCTTGCAGGTTTTCCACATCATTCTTTAGAAACTTATCTACCTAAATTAGTTAGAGCAGGTCAACGAGTAGCCATTTGCGACCAGCTGGAAGATCCTAAAACAACCAAAACGATTGTAAAACGCGGAGTGACTGAGTTGATCACTCCTGGAGTTTCATACAGTGACAATATTATTCAGCAGAATACAAATAATTACTTGGCTTCACTTTATTTCGAGAAAAATTCATTGGGTATCGCATTCATTGATATTTCGACCGGCGAATTTTTAGTAGCCCAGGGTAATGCCGATTATATTGATAAGCTTCTTCAAAGTTTCAAGCCCAGTGAGGTAATTTTTCAGAAAAGCAGGCAGCGTGATTTTGTAGAAACATTTGGTGATCGTTTTTATACCTACCACCTTGATGATTGGGCTTACGGTGGTGATTATGCCAGTGAAATTCTCCTGAAGCATTTTGAAGTTAATTCTTTAAAAGGGTTTGGTATTGAAAAATTACCCTTAGCTATCACAGCAGCAGGTGTTGCTTTGCATTATCTGAATGAAACTGAGCATCGTAATCTTCAGCATATTTCTTCAGTTTCAAGAATAGAAGAGGATCGATATATGTGGCTTGACCGCTTCACGATTCGAAATTTAGAATTAATTGGTTCTGCCAATGAAAATGCTGTTAGTTTGGTGGATGTTTTGGATAAGACCTGTTCACCCATGGGTGCACGATTGCTTCGACGCTGGATCATTATGCCACTTAAAGAACAAAAACCTATCCAAGAGCGCCTAGATGTGGTTGAATTTCTGGTCAATAATGAGGAACTACGTGAAAATTTGCTTAGTGAATTGAAACAGATCGGTGATTTGGAAAGACTGATCTCTAAAATTGGACTTCAGAAGGCCAATCCGAGAGAAGTAATGCAGTTGAAACGTGCATTATATGCCATATTCAATTTGAAAGAAATTTGCCAAGATGCTACTAATTACGCGTTAAAAACTATTGCCGAGCAGTTGAATCCTTGCATTTTGATTCGTGATCGAATTGAGCGGGAATTAAATCCGGACCCTCCGGTCATGCTAATCAAGGGTAGTGTAATTGCTGATGGAGTTGATGAAGAACTTGATCGCTTGCGAAAAATCGCTTTTGGCGGTAAAGGATATCTGCTTGAAATTCAAAAAAGGGAAGCAGAGATTACTGGTATTCCATCACTTAAAGTTGCTTTTAATAATGTATTTGGGTATTATTTGGAAGTAACACATACTCATAAAGACAAAGTACCTGCAGAATGGCTCAGGAAACAAACCTTGGTCAATGCTGAACGCTACATTACACCCGAATTGAAGGAATATGAAGAGCAGATTCTGGGGGCAGAAGAAAAGATTCAGGTATTGGAAACCCGCTTATATCATGAGTTGACCTATGCACTTTCCGAATTCATCAAGCCTATACAGCTTAACGCTCAATTAGTGGCGCAGTTAGATGTTTTATTGAATTTTTCAAATCTGGCCATCAAAAATTATTATGTCAAGCCGCTTGTCGATGGTAGTACGATAATCGACATCAAAGGGGGAAGACACCCGGTAATCGAAAAGCATCTTCCAGCTGGCGAAGAATACATTACCAATGATGTCTTTCTAGATAATGATAATCAGCAAATTATCATCATTACCGGTCCGAATATGTCGGGTAAGTCGGCCTTGTTAAGGCAAACCGGGCTGATCGTTCTGATGGCTCAAATGGGATGCTTTGTACCTGCAAAAGAAGCTCAGATTGGGATCGTTGATAAAATATTTACCCGTGTTGGAGCTTCTGATAACCTTACTTCAGGCGAATCAACCTTCATGGTTGAAATGAACGAGACGGCTAGCATTTTGAATAATCTATCACCCAGAAGCTTGATTCTAATGGATGAGATAGGTCGAGGAACCAGTACCTATGATGGGATATCCATAGCGTGGTCAATCGCTGAATATCTTCATAATCATCCAACTGCTCAGGCAAAAACCCTATTTGCAACGCATTACCACGAGTTAAATGAATTAACAAATTCATTCAATAGAATCAAGAATTTTAATGTTTCTGTTAAAGAGCTTGGTAACAAGGTCATTTTCTTGCGAAAGCTGGTACCAGGTGGAAGTGAGCATAGTTTTGGAATTCATGTTGCAAAAATGGCCGGCATGCCTCAGCAATTGGTTAACCGGGCCAATGAAATCCTGAAACGCCTGGAGCAGGAAAGAACCGGAGGCGAAGATATTAAGGATAGTCTCAAAAAAGTTCAGAAACAGGCTTATCAGTTACAGATGTTCTCCATTGATGATCCGGTATTGGTTAAAATCAGGGATATGTTAAACAACCTGGATGTGAATACGCTCACACCCGTTGAGGCATTAATGAAGTTGGATGAGATTCAGAGGGTGTTGAAGGCTTAGTATTTAGTAGGGAGTATTGAGTAGTGAGTATTGAGATAGATTCTGCTTCATTTCATAGTAGTGCCTCAGATAACCGATAACTGATAACTGACAACAGAACCAAGAACCAAGACCAAGGATCAAAGATCAAGGACTGTTAGTGCTAGTTGAAATTTTCTACTTTTTTCATACCTCTTACTTCAGACAACAGATAACCCGATAGCTATCGGGTGACAACAGATAACAGAACCAAAGGAGCCAAGAGCAAAGACCAAGGATCAAAGACAAAAGAAAATTCAGCGCTAATTTGAAGTTTACCGCTTTTTTCCGAATTCAGACCTCTGACTTCATATTTCATAACTCTGACCTCATACCTCATACCTCAGACAACCCGATAGCTATCGGGTGACAACTGATAACAGATAACAGACAACAGATAACTGATAACAGACAACTGACAACAGATAACTGATAACAGAACCAAGAACCAAGACCAAGGATCAAAGACAAAGGACAATTCAGTAATATTTTGAAATTTATTGCTTTTTGCCATGTTCATACCTCATACCTC